>JBMFPD010000397.1:0-2325 GCA_049969295.1 Anaerolineae bacterium
CACCCGGGGGATGGGAGAGGTCCGTCCCACCTCACCCACCCCTCCCTCTCCATGCTATGGAGAGGGAGGGGTGCTGCCGCAGGCAGCGGGGGTGGGTGAGGTCAACCTCGGCCTCACACGTCCAGGTTGCGCACTGCCTTGGCGTGGGTCTGGATGAAGCGCCTGCGGGGCGGGACGGCCGAACCCATGAGCATGTCAAAGGTGCGGTCGGCTGCCGCGGCATCCTCAACGGTCACCTGCAGGATGGTGCGGGTCTCCGGGTTCATGGTCGTCTCCCAGAGTTGTTCGGGGTTCATCTCGCCCAACCCTTTGTAGCGCTGCAGGGTCACCGGCTTCCCCTTGAGTTCCCGCAGGAGGCGGTCCTTCTCTTCCTCCGTATAGACGTAGCGCACGTTCTTGCCCCACTGCACCCGGTAGAGGGGAGGCTGGGCCAGGAAGAGGTGCCCGGCCTCAATGAGGGGCTGCATGTACCGGAAGAAGAAGGTCAGGAGGAGGGTGGTGATGTGAGCCCCGTCCACATCGGCGTCGGTCATGATGATGATGCGGTTGTAGCGCAGGTTGGAGAGGTCAAACTGGTCGCCCACGCCACACCCCAGGGCGGTGATGAGGGCCTGGATCTCCTTGTTGGATAGGGCGCGGTCCAGCCGGGCCTTCTCCACGTTGAGGATCTTGCCCCGAAGGGGAAGCACGGCCTGGAAGCGGCGGTCGCGGCCCTGCTTGGCCGAGCCGCCGGCCGAGTCGCCCTCCACAATGAAGAGTTCCGTCTTGCTGGGGTCCCGTTCGGAGCAGTCGGCCAGTTTCCCCGGTAGGGTCATGCTTTCCAGCGCGCTCTTGCGGATGACCAGTTCCCGCGCCTTGCGCTCCGCCTGGCGGGCCCGGGCCGTGGTAATGCACTTCTGGACAATGGCCCTGGCGTAGCGGGGGTTCTCCTCCAGCCAGGCGGAGAAGGCCTCCCCCACGGCCGATTCTACGTGCCCCTTCACCTCGGCGTTGCCCAGTTTGGCCTTGGTCTGGCTCTCAAACTGGGGGTCCACCAACTTCACGCTGATGATGGCCGTCAGACCCTCCCGGGTGTCGTCGCCGGTGAAGTTGGGCTCGTTCTCCTTGAGGAGGCCGGCACGGCGCGCGTAGTCGTTCAGGGAGCGGGTCAGGGCCGAGCGGAAGCCGGTCAGGTGGGTGCCGCCGTCCACCGTGTTGATGTTGTTGGCGAAGGCGTAGACCGACTCGGCAAAGCCATCGGTGTACTGGATAGCCGCCTCCACCTGCGTCCCATTGACCTGCCGTTCCACGTAGAAGGGCGGGTGCAGGACCTCCCGGTTCTTGTTCAGGTAGCGGACGAAGGAGGTGACCCCACCCTCAAAGTAGAAGGACATCTCCCGGTCCTCCCGCTCGTCCACGAAGTGGATGGTGAGCCCTTTGGTCAGGAAGGCCATCTCCCGGAAGCGCTGGGCCAGGGTCTCAAAGCGGTAGTCCAGAGAATGGAAGATCTCCAGGTCGGGCAGGAAGGTGGTCCTGGTCCCCGTCCCCTTGGCCTTGCCGATGACCTCCACCGGGGTGACCGGGTGCCCGCGCTCGTAGCGCTGGCGGTGCACATGGCCGTCCCGTTTCACCTCCACTTCCAGCCAGGCCGAAAGGGCGTTGACGGCCGAGACGCCCACCCCATGCAGGCCGGAGGCCACCTTGTACCCGCCTCCGCCGAACTTGCCCCCGGCGTGCAGGGTGGTCATGACCACTTCCAGGGCTGGCCTGCCGGTGCCGGGATGGATGTCCACGGGGATGCCGCGGCCGTTGTCCTCCACGGTGACACTGCCGTCGGGGTGGATGATCACGTCAATGTGGTCGCAGGCACCGGCCAGGGCTTCGTCCACCGAGTTGTCCACCACCTCGTAGATGAGGTGGTGGAGGCCCCGTACGTCGGTGGAGCCGATGTACATGCCCGGCCTCCGCCGGACGGCCTCCAGGCCCTCCAGCACCTGGATATCCGTGGCATCGTATTTCCCAACAATCGGTTTGCTCTCCTTGGTCATCACCTTTCACCCCACAGTACGCCATCCAAAAGCCCCACCGCGCGCCTCAGCGTCCCGCGCCCTCTCCTCCTGCCACCGATGCGCTGGCCAGGCGCGCGTAGCGGGAGCGGAAGAAGACCAGGCTCGCCGCCACCAGACCGGTCTGGATGAAAGCCCCGCCCAGGATCCCCAGGGGCATCCCCCAGAGGGTCCCCTGGATGCGCTGCCAGATGACGGTGGTCCCGGCAGCGATGATGTGGCTCAGGGCGAAGAGGCCCACCGTGGGCCAGAAGTTCCGCGCCACCACCTGGATGCTGGT
>JBMFPD010000398.1:0-2308 GCA_049969295.1 Anaerolineae bacterium
CAGGACGAGGCCCCTGGCCAGGGTGATCCGGGTTCCAGTGGGCCCTTCGCGCGCTCCCCATAGGGCCCGCTCCACATGGACCCAGTTGATGTTCCGCAGGTTGCGCCGCAGCCGCCGGATGGCCTCCCGCAGGAGGCCCCGCTGGAGGCTCAGGGGCAGGCCCAGAAAGCGCTGGAGGTCCAGGGCAATCCACCGGGAGCCCTCTTCCCGGACTGTCTGCTCCCAGGCACGCAGGGTCTGCTCCCGCAGGTAGGCGTAGTCGTCGGCGATGACCTCGGCGGAGCGGCGCAGGACCTCCCGGATGCGGGGGTTGTAGGTCTCCAGGAAGGGCAGGAGTTCGTGGCGCAGGCGGTTGCGGAAGTAGGTGGTGTCCAGGTTGGAAAGGTCAAACCGCGGCGCGAGGCCCGCCTGGCGGCAGTAGGCCTCCACCTCTGCCCGGGTCACCGAGAGGAGGGGGCGGACCACCGTCACTCCCTCGGCGCGGGGCCAGAGGCGGTCCCAGATGCCCTCCAGGCGCAGGTCCGCCAGTTCCACTTTGGGGAGCATACCCCGAAGGCCGGCGAGCCCTGCCCCCCGCAGCCAGTGCATGAGGACCGTTTCCACCTGGTCGTCGGCGTTGTGGGCCACGGCGACGACGCGCCCGCCCAACCCGGCCGCCAGGCTCCCCAGGAAGGCGTAGCGCGCCTGCCGCCCGGCCTCTTCCACGGAGAGGCGGGCCTCCCGGGCCAGGGCGGCTGCATCCACACGGGCCACGGTGACGGGGACGCCCCAGGCGCGGCACGTGCTCTCCACGAAGGCAGCGTCTTCCTCCGCCGCCTCGCCCCGCAGGCCGTGATGGAGGTGGCCCACATGGAGCCGGTAGCCCCACCGGGGCTGAAGGTCCCGCAGGACGTGCAGGAGGCAGAGGGAGTCAGCCCCGCCCGACACCCCCACGACCAAGGGCTCCCCCGGCCCAGGGAAGAGGGCGTACCGACGCGCTGCCTCCGCCACCCTGGCCTGGACTGTGGCGACCGCGTCGCCACGGTGCTTCTCAGAACCCCTCACAGGTTGAACCTCTCCCGGTCCTCTTCAAGGCCTCACCCGTCCTCCCCCGCGCACCGACACCTGAGGCGGGCGGAGGGCCACAGGCACGGCACGCCGTTGACCTTTTCAGGGGAAGAGGATATACTGGCATGGGCCTGACCTGCGGGAGAAACCGTCTACGACCGGACGGCGTGCCGTCCGTGCTTCCCTGGAGGGAGGTGCGTCGTGTCCAGAACCCTTGTCATCGGCTTCGGAAACCTCTACCGGCGCGACGATGGCGCTGGCTTCTTCGTGGTCAACACCCTCCGGGAGCGGCTGGGCCGCCCACCCCTGGGCGAGGAAGACGACGGCTTTGACGACCTGGGGCACGAGGTAGATACGCTCCTCCTCCACCAACTGGTGCCGGACCTGGCGGAAACCGTGGCTCAGTACGACCTGGCGGTCTTCGTGGACGCCCACGTGGAGCCTATCGCTGGCCCTCTCCACGAGGAGGAACTGGCCGCCTGCCCCAGGGAAGCCCTGGTCCCCCACCAGATGCACCCTTGCACAGTGCTGGCCCTGGCCCACGACCTCTACGGGGCGCGGACGCGGGGCGTGCTCCTCTCCCTCCGGGGCCACGACTTTGACTTCGGCACGGGCCTCTCGCCTCAGACGGCAGCCCTGGTCCCCCAGGCCGTGGCGCGGCTCCTCGCCCTGGCAGGGTTCAGCGCCGACGAGGCCCTCTAGTGCCGCGCCACAGAGAAGATCCCTGTTTCGGCCGTTCAGGTCCCAGGGGCAGGAGGCGATTCATGAGCCGCCCCTTGTAGGGGCGCACGGCCGTGCACCCCCCAACCCCATCCCCTGGGGCCCTTTCCCGCGTGCGGGGAAGGAGCCCGGGGGTGGGGTTCACGGCCGCCCCGTGGAAACCCCCGGTGGGCCAGCCCTGGGGCGCCCGCCACCCGGTCCTGCGCCCTTACCCCTCTTCCCCGGACCGCTCCTTCCGGACGTTCTCCCCTGCCTCCTTGCGTTCACCCTCCTCCTTGCCGAACTTCTGGAGCGTCTCCGCCAGGCGGCGCAGCCCCTGGACCACCAGGGCGTTGACCGTGCCTTCGGGGTACGTGCCATCCTCCTGGAGTTCGCCGGCTGGCACGCCGGTCAGGATGGCGATCCCCTCGTCCACCGTCTCCACCGGCCAGATGTGGAACTTCCCCTCCGCAACAGCCTGGACCACCTCCTCCCGCAGCATCAGGTTGCGCACGTTCTGCCTGGGGATGATGACCCCCTGGGTGCCATCCAAGCCCTGGAT
>JBMFPD010000399.1:0-2288 GCA_049969295.1 Anaerolineae bacterium
GGCAACGCCATGCTGCGCCCTGGCGTCGCCTCGCTCATCTCCAAACGCGCCGGCGAGCACCAGGGCGCGGCCATGGGCATGAGCAACTCCTTCATGAGCCTGGGGCGCATTGTCGGCCCTGTCTGGGCGGGGTCGGTCCTGGACCTGAACCTCTACCTGCCGTACGCCACCGGCGCGGTGCTCATGGCCCTGGGGTTCGTGAGCACCTTCTTCGGGCTTCCGAGGCAAAAGGGCCAGCGTTCCACCCCTGTCACCTGAGGGACAGGTCGGGACTCGCCTCCCACCAGGGCCAGGGCTGATTCTACAGAACTCTGACACCCTTTTGGCGCGGCAAACCGTAGGGCACGCCAGGAGGCGTGCCCTACGGTTGCGGCCTTCCCCTTGTCAGAACGGGACAGCCCTGCCGCTGGGGCGGTGATCGTCTCTACCGAGTCCGGCGGACCAGCAGGGGGTCCCGGGCCAGCTCTCCGAGGGTGCGAAGGGCCTCTTCTCGGGGGGCAGGGCTCACCTCTTTGCTGGGCTGGGACACCTGAGGGGACGAAGTAGGGGGAACCGCCGGCCCCTGGTTCCGCAGGAGGGGGTCCCGAGAGGGAGAGCGGAGGGAGGCCAGGGCGCGCTGCTCGCGCGCGGAGATATAGGCCGCGTGGGCCGAGAGGGCATCTCCAGGACCCAACGAGAGGGGTTGCGAGGCCACACGCCAGGCCCAGGGCGTGGGGAGCCGGCCTCGCCAGAACAGAGGGTCCCCTTGCTCCAGCACCTCTGCCCGGACCCCCAGGAGGAGCAGGACGACTGCCGCCAGGGCGATGCACTGGCTCACCGCGCGCCAGACAGGAGCCCCCACGCGGGAGGAGGGCCTGGGCCGGGAGGGACCAGCCCCGACCTGGTTCCTGAGGTCCTCCCAGACGCGGTCCGGTACCTCGGCCTTCCCCACCAGTTCTTCCAGGCCAAGGCGCCACATGACATCCAGGGGATGTTCTTGGGCTTCGTGGCCCGCTCTATCCGCGGACACCGTGCCTTGCCTCCACCGCGGGCTGGCCTTCCCCCTCAGCCAGGAGGTCGCGCAGGCGCAGCCGCGCGTAATGCAGACGGGATTTCACCGTGCCCACCGGGCAGTCCAGGATGCGGGCGATCTCCTCCAGACTGAACCCTCCCAAGTAAAACAGCACGATCACCAGCCGGTGGTTCAAACTGAGGTGCTGAAGGGCCTCCTCCACGGCGGCCCGCAGTTCGTGGCGTTCAAAGGCAGCCTCTGGCAAGGCCTGGCGGGGGTTGTGGACTTCCTCCAGAGCCTCCTCGTCGCTGGCCTGGGGGCGCTGGCGGCTGGCCCAGTTGTAGCAGAGGTTCACCGTGACGCGGTAAAGCCACGGCCCGATGGGGTAGGAGCCATCCAGGGAGTCCACATGGGCGTGGAGGCGCAGGAAGCAGTCCTGCAGGATGTCCTCGGCTGCCTCCGAGTCACGGGTGACGGCGAGGGCAGCACGGTAGACCAGGTTCTTGTACTTGTGGTACAGGGCCTCAAAGGCGCGCATGTTGCCCCGCCGCGCCTGGGCCAGGAGGTAGGCGTCCTCGCTCTCCCGGAGGGCTTCGGTCTTCCCTTCTGGCATGGGCCTCCCCTGCCTCAGACGGCAGCGCGGCGGGCAAGGAATCGCACCCGCCCGCCGCGCCACCCCCTGGCCGGTTTCTCCCTTCGGACTGCTAGGGCGTCCTCTCGGGGTGTCACGGGATGATCAGCCTCTGCCCCACCCAGATGTAGTTCGGGTTGGGCAAGCCGTTGGCCTGCACAATGGCTTCCACCGTGGTGCCGTACGTCACAGCAATGGTCAGCAGGGTATCCCCGGGCTGGACCACGTGGTAGCGCACCTGGCCAGGCGTGGAAGGCTGGCCCGTGGGGATCACCAGCCTCTGCCCCACGTAGATAAAATCGCTTCCCAGGCCGTTGGCCGACTTGATAGCCTCCACCGTCACCCCGTAGCGTAGCGCGATGGAGAAGAGGGTGTCACCGGCCTGGACGATGTAGACTGTGGGGGCACCCCCCACCGGGGCCCCGCCACCCGGGATGATCAGGGTCTGCCCCACGTAGATGGTGTCGCCGGTGAGGTTGTTGGCCTGCCGGATGGCCTCCACCGTGGTGCCGTACCGGATGGCGATGGAGAAAAGGGTATCCCCGGCCTGCACTACATAGGTGGTGCCGCCCGCTGGCGCCGTGGGGACGGGCGCGGGGGCCACCGGCGGAACCGGCGTCGGGGTGGGCAGAGGGGTGAGCACGGCCGGGGGCACAGGCGTGGGCG
>JBMFPD010000400.1:0-2283 GCA_049969295.1 Anaerolineae bacterium
GTGGCAACCGCACCAGCCCCAGGTGGCCCCAGCCTCTTGCGGCGGCGCGCTTGACAATCCCGCTGGTCCGTGCTAAACTACAAGTGATGATTGAAGGCCGAGGCAAGGTGCATGCCGGTTCTCTCTGACGTCCTGCGCATCCGACGAGGCGCGAAGGAGAAGCCAGACTCCCCGTCTGGATAGTCTTCTTGCGCCCCGCGGCCGAAGGCGACCAGGGCCGGCTCTTCAGAAGGGGAGCCGGCTTTTCGCGTTAAGGACCCTTTCACAAGAGGAGGTGGATCATGGCGGCGAAGAAACAGGTGAAGAAGGTAGTGCTGGCCTACTCCGGGGGTCTGGACACGTCCATCATCGTGCCCTGGCTCAGGGAGAACTACGGTTGCGAGGTCATCACCTTCACGGCGGACATCGGCCAGGAGGAGGAACTGGAGGGGCTGGAGGCCAAGGCCCTGGCCAGCGGGGCCAGCAAGGCCTACATTGAGGACCTGCGGGAGCAGTTCCTCACGGAGTTCGTCTTCCCCACCCTCCAGGCCGGGGCGGTCTACGAACGGGAGTACCTTCTGGGGACCTCGTTTGCCCGGCCCCTCATTGCCCGGCGCCAGGTGGAGATCGCCGAACTGGAAGGGGCCGACGCCGTGGCCCACGGTTGCACGGGCAAGGGGAACGACCAGGTCCGCTTTGAACTGACCTACAAGGCCTTCAACCCCCACCTGACGGTCATCGCCCCCTGGCGGGAGTGGCACATCCGCTCCCGGGAGGATGCCCTGGCCTACGCCCAGGCCCACGGCATCCCCGTCGCGGCCACGGCCAAGAAGATCTACAGCCGGGACCGCAACTTGTGGCACCTGAGCCACGAGGGAGGCGACCTGGAGGACCCCTGGAAGGAGCCACCGGAGGATGTCTACGTCCTGACCCGCTCGCCGGCCGAGGCCCCTGACGAGCCAGCCTACGTGGTGATCTCCTTTGAGAAGGGCGTGCCCGTGGCCCTGGATGGCAAGCCCATGGGCCCCGTGGACCTGGTCAGCACCCTGAACCGGCTGGGCGGCCTGCACGGCGTGGGGCGCGTGGACCTGGTGGAGAACCGCCTGGTGGGGATGAAGTCCCGTGGCGTCTACGAGACGCCGGGTGGGACCATCCTCCATATCGCCCACCAGGCCCTGGAGACCCTGACCCTGGACCGGGAGACCCTCCACTACAAGGACGTGGTGGCCCAGCGCTTCGCCGAACTGGTCTACTACGGCCAGTGGTTCACCCCCTTGCGGGAAGCCCTCTCCGCCTTCGTCGCCAAGACCCAGGAGACGGTCACCGGGGACGTGCGCGTGAAACTCTACAAGGGGAACTGCACCGTGGTCGGGCGGCGCTCGCCCTTCAGCCTGTACCGGGAGGACTTCGCCACCTTCGGCCAGGACGACGTCTACGACCAGAAGGAGGCCCAGGGCTTCATCAACCTCTTCGGCCTGCCGCTGAAGGTGCGGGCCCTCATGGAGCGGAACGGCATGGCCGGCCGCAAGTACCCCGCGCCGGACTACGCGGCCTTCAAACGGGACTAGAACCGCGCCACGGGGACTCTCTATGGAGCAGCCGGGAACCCCTCCCCCAGTTTCCTTGCACGGGGAGGGGATCAGGGAGTAGGGGTTGGAGACAACGAGGTAGGGGCAGGCCTCGTGCCTGCTCAAAATAGAAGGAGAGCCTGAGCCTCATGTCCCGACTGTGGGGAGGACGCTACCGAGGGGGCCCTGCCCCCGAGATGAGCCAGTTCGCCGATTCCATCTCCTTTGACCAACGCCTGTGGAAGGCGGATATCGCTGGGAGCGTCGCCTATGCCCATGCCCTGGCCCGGGCCGGCGTCCTGACGCCGGAGGAAGGCCACCAGATAGAAGAGGGCCTCCGCACCATCCACCAGGAGTTTGCAGAGGGGGCCTTCGCCTTCCAGGCCACGGACGAGGACATCCACACCGCTGTGGAGCGCCGCCTGGGGGAACTCATCGGGCCTCTGGCTGGCAAGTTGCACACCGGCCGCAGCCGCAACGACCAGGTGGCCACGGACCTGCGCCTCTGGCTCCGGGAGGAGATAGACGGCCTCGCCGCCCATCTGGTGGCCCTCCAGGAGGCGGCCCTGGCCCAGGCCGAGGCCCATTTGGACTGCATCCTCCCAGGCTACACCCACCTGCAGCCGGCCCAGCCGATCCGCTTCAGCCACTGGATGCTCGCCCACTTCTGGGCCTGGCAGCGGGACCGGGAGCGGCTGGGGGAGGTCCGGGCGCGGGTGGACCAGTGCCCTCAGGG
>JBMFPD010000401.1:0-2271 GCA_049969295.1 Anaerolineae bacterium
AGAGGGCCACGCCGAGGGCGAGGGAGAGGGCCACGGTGCCCCAGGCCAGGGGGCCACTGAAGGCGGACTCCCCCGACCCTTCTTCGTCCAGGGCCACGTCGGCGGAGAAGAGGAGAGCGCGGATGCCCAGGCCCAGGGCATCCCAGAGCATGGCCAGCCCCCGGAGGAAGGGGAACTGTCCCCAACGGCTGGTGTAGATTGTGGCGGTCAGGGGCTCGGTGTGGACGACGATCTCGCCACGGGGGTTGCGTACGGCGATGGCCACCAGCGAACGGCCCCGCATCATCACCCCCTCCAGGACCGCCTGCCCTCCGTAGGAGAATTCTCCCACAGCCTGGTCCTTATCATCTCGGGCCGGGACCGAGAAAGTCCCGTCCGTTCCCGTCTTCTCGTCCATGAGTTTGTGACTTCCAGCACAATGTTATAGCACGCCAGAGCCCAAAAGTCAACCTTCTGGGCCCCTCCGGCCAGGGCTGTCTCGTTTTTACAAAAGGGAAGGCTCTAACGGCACGCCAGGAGGCGTGCCTGGGAAGTTCATGACGCGCTCTAAGGATGAGTCAGCCCTGCCCCTCCGGCGGACCTGCACACAAACCACACCCATTGTCATATCAATGCTATCTAGCAATACCCATTTTAGCATAGCCGGGGCCGAAGGGCAAGCGCTGCGGTGGGTCCTGGCCACTTGCGGCCGCGGCCCTTGAAGGGTATAATCCGCTTCGCTGGAGGCTCCGCAGGGCTGTCTCGTTTTTACAAGGGAAGGCTCTAACCGCTCTTCCCGGCGCAGAGGCACGCCAGGAGGCGTGTCCTGCGGTCTGCTGCATCAGAAGGCTGTCAGAGTTCCGAGTCGGCCCTGGGAGGCTCCGCCTTCCTACTCACAGCCCAGGAGTGAGCCATGCGCGTGGATGGCCGCCAACCAGAGGAACTCCGCCCCGTGACCTTCCACCTCCACTACACCCGCTACGCCGAAGGCTCCGTCCTCGTAGAGATGGGCGAGACCCGGGTCCTCTGCACCGTCTCCCTGGAGCCCTCTGTGCCGGCGTGGCGGCGGGGGAGCGGCCAGGGGTGGCTCACGGCGGAGTACGGCCTCCTGCCCCGCTCCACCCTCGTCCGGTCCCCCCGGGAGACGAACGGCCTCCGGGGCCGCACCCAGGAGGTGCGCCGCTTCATCGGGCGCAGCCTGCGGCCGGCGGTGGACCTGGCTGCCCTGGGCGAACGAACCCTCATCGTGGACTGCGACGTCCTCCAGGCGGATGGCGGGACGCGCACCGCCGCCGTCACCGGAGGCTACGTGGCCCTGGCCCTCGCCCTGCGCCGCCTGGAGCGGGAGGGGACGGTCGCCCCGGGCGTCCTGCGGGACCCTGTGGCGGCGGTGAGCGCGGGCCTGGTGGACGGCATCCCCATGCTGGACCTCTGTTACGAAGAGGATGCCCGCGCCGATGTGGACCTGAACGTGACCATGGACGCCGCGGGGCGGTTCGTGGAGGTGCAGGGCACGGCGGAGGGGGCTCCTTTCTCCCGGGCGGACCTGGACCGCCTGTTGAACCTGGCCCAAAGCGGCATCCAGCGGCTCATCGCCCTGCAGCGTGAGGTGCTGGTCGCAAATGCGTGAGGCGTCCGAAGCGCGGGACAGGAGGCTGGGGCGGGGTTGTGCCCTGCCCCTGGGGTGCCGCCTGGTGGGGTCGGCGGCTCTCATTACCTTGGGGCTCGCTGTGGGCCTGCCCTTCCTGGTGCGGGCCTGGGTCCTCTGGCGGAGCAGCCCCTACATCTACACCCGCGTGGAGGATGTCCCTCCGCGGCGGGTGGCGGTGGTCTTCGGCGCGGCGGTGTACGGGGGCGACGTCCTCAGCCCCATGCTGCAGGAGCGGGTGGAGACAGCAGCGGAACTGTACCGCGCCGGCAAGGTGCAGAAGATCCTGATGAGCGGCGACAACCGCTTCATCCACTACAACGAGCCTGGGGCCATGATGCACTATGCCCTGTCGTTGGGCGTGCCGCAGGAGGCCCTGGCCCCGGACTACGCCGGCCGCCGCACTTACGACACCTGTTACCGGGCCCGCCACATCTTCGGGCTGGATGAGGCCATCCTCATCACCCAGGGATTCCACCTGCCCCGGGCTGTCTATACCTGCCGGGCCCTGGGCGTGGACGCCATCGGGCTGGTGGGGGACCGGGAGCGGTACCACCCCCTGGTGACGGCCTGGTACGAGATGCGGGAGGTGTTGGCCACCCTCATGGCCTGGTGGGACCTCTGGGTGCGCCGTCCCCTCCCGG
>JBMFPD010000402.1:0-2252 GCA_049969295.1 Anaerolineae bacterium
GCGGGGGTAGGGTGAGGTTCACCTCGCGGCATGGGACCACAAGGTCATCAGCCACCAACAAAAGGTGCAACCGAGTCACTTGGCGTTCCAGGGCTGTCTCGCAAAAGGGAGGGCCATAACCGCTCTTCCCGGCGCAGAGGGCACGCCAGGAGGTGTACCCTACGGTCTACTCCGTGTTGGTGAGGTGTTGTGCCACTGGGACCAGCGGGGCGAACCGTCTCTGGCCGGGGCGACAGGTCCGTCGCCCCAGGGAGGTGCCCGCGCTGGACCCCGGGGGACCTGTCCCTCACTCCCGTGGCCCCGAAGCGTACTCCAGCAACGAGAGCAGCAGGCCGATCCCGAAAATGAGGAATACAACGCCGAACGTTGGGTTCGCCCTGGCCGACTCTATGATCCACGGGGTGTTGGCCGCGCCCAGAAGCAGCAGGCCGAAGGCAGCCATGTACGCCAGGCCGCGCAGCCCGGGCTTCCACAGCCCGTTGGCCCAGTAGTAGGGGGCGGGTTGCACGCCGAAGGCCATGGCGATGAGTTTGATCCCCTCCACGAGTTTGTCCTGGAAGGTCCAGGTGGGCTCAGAAGGGCGGGGCTTTGCGGGAGCCCTGGCCTCTTTGACCACGGCCTGCACTGTGACGAAGACCTCGGCACCGGTATCCTGCCTCTTGCCCTGGACTACATGGCCCTGGGAAACCCCCTGGGGCAGCGTGAACCTGATCTGACGGGCGCAGTCCGGGCAGGGCATCTCCACCCGCAGGTTCTCCAGCATGGACCACAGCTGTGAGTTTTGCCCTATTTGCCTTCGCCCGGACCAGAGCGTCGCCTGTCCCTGGGTGAAGTCCAGCCAGTCGTCAATGGGGAACCCTTCCCGTCGCAGGTGGTCCTGCAGGGCCCCGTTTTTCTCGGCCATCTGGAGGACTTCTATCCCTTCCAGAACGAGCCTCCCCGTTCCCCCGCAGCGGCGGCAACCCTGTTGCTGGACGAAGCGCGTGGCCTGGCCGGCCATGACTTCCTGGCTGGTGAACTCCAGGGCTGGCAGCTGGGCCACCAGGTCCTGCACCGTCTGCACCACCTGGGCTGCGGCCTCGCGGCCCTCCCCCAGGAGGCGCGCCTGCTCCTGGAGGACGCTCTCCGGCAGGAGGGCGAAGACCGTCGGCCCGTACCGCGCCAGGAGCTGGCCCCGTATCTGGTCCCAGGACAGGGCATGGGGGGGTGCCGTGACGGCACCCACGCGCACGTAGGCGGGCTCGCCGTCGGAGGCACGCCGCCCCGTCACCACCCAGCCGGCTTTGAGGTCCACCGGCAACTGGAATGCGATGACCTCCGCACAGGTGCACGGGACGGCGATCTTCTCCCCGGCCCGTTCTGGCTGCCGTTGCACAATCCAGGCGAAGAGCTCCAGGGGGACTCTGGCCGCGGTGAGTTTGCGGCGGAAGGCCGCGTCGGACCTGGCCCGTGTCACCACCTGCTGCATGGTCATCTGCACCTCACCTGCGCCGCCGCACAGGGGGCATCTCCTGCCGTGGACGGTTCCTATCCGGTCGGCATGGCCAGCCCGCACTTCGGAAGCGGTGAAGTCCACCTCGGGGAGCTGCTCCACCTCGCAGTTGAGGGCTTGCCAGGTTTCCTCGGCCAGGGACGCGGGCCTCAGGTCGGGCTGGGCCGAGGCCCGGTTCCACACCTGCTGCCAGACCACGGCCGGCCCCAGCACTTCCGTCACCCCTTTGCCGAAGGCCGTCGCCAGCCGCGCGCACACCAGGTCCCGCGCCTGGCAGGCGGTGGCATAGGTCCCGGGGACCTGGGTGAGCGCGACCTGGACCCGGTTCAGTTCCGCGCCCAGCCCTGGGTGCTCGTCTGTCAGGTCCACAACCCGCAGGATGATCTCCGGGGTGGGGGTGCCGGGCTTGAAGCCCAGGGCTTCCCAGTACCTCCCCTCGGCGATCAGGCGACGGAGTTCCTCTTCGCTGGACATCCCTGGCCTCCTCCCTTTACCTTTCCAGCAGCCTCTTCTCTTCCTTCGTCAGAGGCAGGTGGGTATCCAGAAAGGCGACCAGTTCCGTCTTACGGTTGGCCAGGCACTGGTACGTCTCCTGAGGGGCTGGGCCCTGGGAAGGCATCGCGTGTAGGGCTTCTTCCACCGCCCCCAGTTTCGCCTGCAGGTCGCCCAGGATGTACGGGTTCGCGTCGGCCACCTCCCGCAGGATCGCCTCGGCCCGCTCCAGCGGCACGTCGTCGGGCACGGCCACCTCCAGCGTCAC
>JBMFPD010000403.1:0-2187 GCA_049969295.1 Anaerolineae bacterium
CGAGGAGCGGCCCCAGGACCGCCGCGGCCAGGACCAAACGGACCCCGGGCATGCCCCTGCGCGGGGACGGGGCGGCCATCCCCAGGAGGGCCAGGGCCCCGAAGGCCCCGGCCACCCCCCAGAGCACCTCCTGGCTCCACGGCACGCGCCAGACGGACCAGGCCGCGCTCAGGCGGGAGGCGGCCGCGGCGAAGTCCAGGAAGGGGCGACCGGGGCTGGCCTCGGCGCCGCCCACCTGCAGGGCCCGCCAGGCCAGAGGGGCGAACCCTGCTGCCACCGCGGCATGGGCCAGGAGGCCCTGTCCCGCGCCGTCCTGCCACGGTTTCCGCATCCCCTGGCGCCACCGGGCGAGGAAGGTCCCCAGCACGAGGAGCCCCAGAGGCGGGAGGAGGAACGCGGTGAAGAGGTAACTGTAACAGCCGAAGAGGAAAAGCAAGACGTAGGCGCACCACCACCAGCCTCCTCGCCGCAGCCCTTCCACCAGGCACCAGACCCCCGCCGCAGCCAGCGTCGCCGCCAGGCCGAACATCCGCACCTCCTGGCTGTACCAGATGAGGATGGGGCTGCACGCCCCGTAGAGCCCAGCCAGGAGGCCAGTCCGCCGGTCCCACAGGACCTCACCCAACTGGACCAGCGGGGGCACGGCCAGCGCGCCCAGGAGTGCGCCCAAAGCCCGCAGGGCCACTTCTCCGTCTCCGAAGGCACGGATCCAGAAGTGGAGGAGCAGGTAGTAGCCGGGCGGGTGCTTGTCCTCCACCAGGCCCAGGCCCACCTGGAGGATGCGGCCTACGTCCTGGTGCGCCCAGTGGACGCTCATGGCCTCGTCAAACCAGAGGCTGTGCTCCGTCAGGCGCAGGAGGCGCAGGGCGAGGGCCAGGAGCGTGAGGAGCGCCATCTCTGCCGCTCCTGGCGGGAGGGAAAGCTTACCGAACCGGGGAGCGAGGCGACGCCAGAGGGGAGCCATGCGCCTCACTCCTCCTCTGCGGGCTTCTGGGCCAGGGCCAGCACCGAGAGGCCGAAGGGGAGCGTCCCTCGGCGGAGCCAGCGGGCCTCCGCCCGGAGCACCTGGAGGAGAAGGCGGTTCAGAGCAGGAGGCACGGGCCGCAGGTCGCACCGCGGCTCCCCGCCCGCGGCCCGGCCGAGGAGCCGCCGCACCGCCGCCAAGGGGAAGAGGAACGCGTTGGCGTAGGTCAGGCGGCGCACGGCGAAGCCCGCGGCCCCCAGGAGAGTGCGAAGTGTGCCGGCCGTGTAGCGCCGGGCCCCGTGCTCCGCCAGGTCGTGAGGGCCGAAGAGCCAGCGGTAGGCTGGCACCCGCACCAGGAACCATCCCCCTGGAGCCAGGACCCGCCGGATTTCCCGGAGCGCTGTCCTCTCGTCCACCACAGCCCGGTGGTAGAGGACGTCCATGCAGGTCACCAGACCGAAGGCTCCGTCGGGGAAAGGGAGGCGGTCGGCTGAGGCCTGGACCGTTCCCCTCAAGCCGCGCCTCTGGCAATAACGGAGGGCCAGATCAGCGAGGTCGGCTCCCACGGCGGGCCACTGCCCCTGGAGTTCCCGCAGGAAGCCGCCGGTGCCGCACCCCAGGTCCAGGGCCCTCGCCGTCCGAGGGGGCGGGGGGAGGTCGTCCAGCAGGGCCCAGGCGACCTCGCGCATGCCGACACACCACCAGTGGGTGTCCTCCAGGAGGTAGAGGGTCTCGTAGGCCGATGGCTCCACCAGAATCCTCGTGTGCGAGAGGGCTGCGTGGCCACGGCCATTATAGCACGACTCCTCCGGTGGGGAAAAGGATAGAGGCGCGGACTCGGTTCCATAGGTCTTCTGGCCACTTCGCTGTCGCTTGTGGAGCCTTCAGCCCCTGCTGCCCTGTCGTCCAAGCCACGCCTGGCCCTTGGGCGTCACGGTCCACAGGCGAACCCCGGGGCCCAGGGCACACTCCGCGGCCAGGGGGCATCCCTCACACGCAGCGGTGCAGCCCACCCGTTCCACCTTCAGGTAGCCTGCCCGGACCAGGTCCGAGAGCATCTGCGCGGCCAGCTCCCGGGACACCGCAAGGCGTGCCGCCAGTTCGTCCAGGTTCGCAGCGCGGCCTTCGGCCACCAGGCGCAACGCGTCCTCCAGCATGCCACCTGCTCCTCTACACGCCCCACCCCAGGAGCCGCGCCCCCCGGTAGATGGCCACGCCCGCCC
>JBMFPD010000404.1:0-2177 GCA_049969295.1 Anaerolineae bacterium
GGACGGGCCAGCGCTATCGCCGTCATCCTCTTGCTGGCCATCGTGCCTTTCATGATCCGGAACATCCGGGTCTTCCAGGAAGAGGAGGCTCGCCGATGAGCGCGAGGTTGCGCAAGACCCTATCCCGCGTTCCCCTGCACGTGGTCCTCGTGGGCCTGAGCCTGGCCTGGCTCCTGCCCTCCCTGGGCCTGTTCATCAGTTCCCTGCGCCCCAAGAACGCTGTCCTCTCCACGGGCTGGTGGACTGTCTTCTCCGACCTGACGAACCTGGCCCAGTTCCACCTGGGCAACTACGTGGATGTCCTCACCGCGCAGGGCATGGGGAGGGCGTTCCTCAACAGCCTCACCATCACCATCCCGGCCACGGTGATCCCCATCACCATCGCCGCCTTCGCCGCGTATGCCTTCGCCTGGATGGAGTTTCCGGGACGGCAGGTCCTCTTCGCCGTGGTGGTGGGGCTCCTGGTGGTCCCCCTGCAGATGACCCTCATCCCGCTCCTGCGCCTCTACAACCGCCTGGGCCTTTCGGGGACCTTCGTGGGCATCTGGCTGGCCCATACGGGGTATGGCCTCCCCTTCGCCATCTACCTCCTGCGCAACTTCTTCGGCTCCCTGCCCAAGGACCTCTTTGAGTCGGCCTACCTGGACGGAGCCTCGCCGCTCACGGCCTTCCTGCGCTTGGCGTTGCCCCTCTCCGTGCCTGCGCTGGCCTCCCTGGCCATCTTCCAGTTCGTCTGGGTGTGGAACGACCTCCTGGTGGCCCTGGTGTACTTGGGTGGTACGGAGACGGTGGCTCCGCTGACCGTCAAGGTGAGCCTCCTGGTGAACTCCCTGGGGCAGCAGTGGCACCTCCTCACCGCCGCAGCCTTCGTGACCATGCTCCTGCCCCTCCTCGTGTTCCTTTCGTTGCAGCGGTACTTCGTGCGCGGCATCCTGGCCGGCTCGGTAAAGGGGTGAGAACGTGCTCAACTCTGTGGAAGTGAAGGCCCGCTCCCTGGCTCAGTACGTCTCCGTGGTCGGTGAGGAAATGGTGGAGGCTGTCCGGACGCTGGCTGCACCTCTCCGCGGGGCCCGCGTCCTCCACGTCAACGCCACCGCCTACGGCGGGGGCGTAGCCGAGATCCTCCACTGGCTGGTCCCTTTGATGCGGGATGTCGGGCTGGTGGCAGAATGGCGGGTCATAGGAGGAAGCGACGAGTTCTTTGAGGTCACCAAGGCCATGCACAACGGCCTGCAGGGGATGGACCTCCCCTTCACGCCGGAGATGCAGGACCTATGGCGCCGCACCAATGAGGCCAACGCCCGCGCCCTGAAAGGGGAGTACGACTTCCTCGTCGTGCACGACCCCCAGCCGGCGGGGCTCCTGTGCTTCCACGGGCGGGAGGGCGGCCGCCATTGGATCTGGCGCTGCCACATTGACACCTCCACGCCCAACCCCGCCTTCTGGGAGTTCCTGGTCCCTTACCTGGCCCCCTACGATGCCTACGTTTTCACTATGGCCGAGTACCTCGGCCCCGGGCTGGACCGGGGGAAGGCGGCCATCATCCCGCCCAAGATTGACCCTCTGAGCCCCAAAAATCTCCCCGTGCCAGAGGAAGAGCAGGAAGCCGTCCTCCGGAGGTTCGGGGTGGACCCAACGCGGCCGCTCCTGTGCCAGGTGAGCCGCTTTGACCCCTGGAAGGACCCCCTGGGCGTCATTGACGCCTACCGTCTCGTTAAAGAGGCCATCCCAGGGGTGCAACTGGCCCTGGTGGGCTCCATGGCCGCCGACGACCCGGAAGGCTGGACCTACTACGACCGGACCCTGCGCCATGCCGGAGAGGACCTGGACATCGTTGTCCTCCACAACTTCCACGGGGTGGGCGACCGGGAGGTGGCCGCTTTTCAGGCTGCGGCAGACGTGGCCATCCAGAAGTCCCTGCGGGAGGGGTTCGGCCTAGTGGTATCCGAGGCCCTGTGGAAAGGGACGCCTGTGGTGGGGGGGAACGTGGGCGGCATCCGGCTTCAGGTGCTCCACGGCGAGACTGGCTACCTGGTGGACTCGGTGGAGGACTGCGCCCATCGCTGCCTGGAGCTCCTGCGTGACCCCGAGCGCGCTCGCGCCATGGGGCAGGCTGGCCGGGAGCGCGTGCGGCGGAACTTCCTCAGCGTCCACCACCTGCGGGACTACCTGCACCT
>JBMFPD010000405.1:0-2170 GCA_049969295.1 Anaerolineae bacterium
CGCTGGACCAGGGTGGAGCCGTCGGACCCCACATGGCCCACGAAGTCGTGCTCGGCCATGTCCTGGGCATGGGCCAGGGCCACAGCCTGAAGGGTCTCGTTGAGTTTCAGGGGCGGCAGACCGGCCTCGCGCCGGGCCTGGTTGGTCAGTTCCAGCACCTTCTGGGCGAAGGCCGCCGGGTCGCCTACCTCGCCTGCGTCCCCCTCACCCTGGGCCTGCAACCACCAGTCCGTGCTGCTCCGGCCTTCTGCGTCCTGGTAGCCCAGGGCGAAGGGCATGGGAGGCTGGGCCGAGGCCGTGGTGCTCAAGAAGCCGCAGAGGAGTGCGACGGCTGTCAGGACAGCCAGGATCCGGACCCCGCACCGTGGACTTCTGTTCCCCATCATACCTCGTCCCCCAGTACCTCAGGATGCAGTACATCAGGTTGATGCATCGCGCACCCTCAGTGTAAGGGGGAGAGGCCCTCTCTTCCATAGTACCAATGTCCCGGTTGGCCCTCTGGGGGGTAGTACTTTGGTCCTATGGGAGCCCAGGACGCAGGGAGGGCGGAAACTGTAAGGGAATTGTAAGGTTGAGGCATTGCTTTTCGGCTTTGGGGGGTGTATCCTTAGTTAAGGAAAATCTATTCGTTGTCATCACCGCGCCCAGAAATCGTCGCCGAGCACAGAGGAGGATTTCATGCACCAAAACCGTACCAGCATGGCGGGATGGACCTGGTGGGCCAGGGCTGTCGTAGGGGCTTTGCTCTTGCTCCTGGTGTTCACAGGGGTGCTCTATGCCGACACGCCCCAGATGAAGATCACCGGCACGGGGCCCGGAGCCACCGTCAGCGGGTGGCTCAACGGCAACCCCTGGAGCCACTGGGGCGGGATCATCTACGCCAAGCGGTTGGACACAGGGCAGACCCTGGAGACTTACTGCACCAACATCTACGTCCAGACCCAGGTGGGGGCAATCTACACCCTCCAGGGACGGATCACCAACCCCCAGGTGGTGTGGCTCCTGAACCTGGAGCACAATGGGAACAACACCGAGGCCGCGGCCATTCAGGCGGCGATCTGGTACTTCCTGGACGGCTTCCAGCCCGACGGGAGCACGGCCGTCGGCGCCCGCGCCTGGCAGTTGATCAACCAGGCCGGCTCGGCCTCCGTCCCCAAGGTCCCCACCACCCTCACCCTTTCCAAGAGCGGCGATTGCGGCGACGTGACGGTCACAGCCACCGTGCTGGACCAGGATGGAGCGCCGGTGCCCAACGTGCAGGTCACCCTGGACGGACAGGTCAAGATCACCAATGCCCAGGGGCAGGCCAGCGTGGTCGTCCACATGAACGTGGGGGATGAGAAGACGGTCGACGCCCACCTGGATACCACCATCCCGGCCGGTTCCCGCTGGGTCTCGGCGGGGAAGCAGGATCTGGTGGTGAAGGACCCCTTTGACGTCCACCTGAGCGAGGATCTCTCGCTGGACTGCGGCAAGACCATCTACGCCAAGGTGGGCTCCTACTCCTGCGACGAGGACGAGTGGCACTTCGTCATCAACCAGATTGCGGACCCCTCCCTGGCCCCGCCCAGCATCACCGTGCGGTGGGCCGATGGCTCAGTGGAGGTCCTCCCCCTGAAGACGGTCTCCGGTGGGGTGGCACACTACTACTGGTACGGCCACCTGGACTCCCTGGTGGTGGAGGCCTGGACCGACATCTATGTGGAGTGGTCCGGGGAGTTCAACCTGAGCCACGGGCCATGCGGGACGCCGACACCCACGGCCACGAGCACGCCAACCAAGACGCCCACGCCAAGCCCCACACCGACCAACTCACCCACTCCCACGCCCACGGATACGGCGACGCCGACTCCCACCAACACGCCTACAGCGACGCGCACCCCGACGGCCACGCCGACCCCCAACGGCTGCGTGGACGGCTACAAGAAGGACGATGCCACAGGGCAAGGGCTGGCAGGGTGGACGATCCACCTGCGGCCCAAAGGGCAGACGAGCCCGGTCTGGACCCGGGTGACCAACAGCAGCGGGTACTTCAAGTTCTCCGGTTTGCCCACCGGGACGTACATCATCTGGGAGGAACTGCAGGACGGATGGGAAGCCGTGACGCCGGTGGAGCAGGAGATCCAGGTGGTGGCCAGCAATCAGTGCCCACCGTCGCTTGTCCAGGTAG
>JBMFPD010000406.1:0-2170 GCA_049969295.1 Anaerolineae bacterium
AGTCGCGCGTCTGCTCGCCATCGCCGAAGATGACCAGCGAGGCCCCCCGCACCGCCTGCCACATGAAGAGGGGGATGACGGGAGCATGGGCAGCGGGGATGAACTGCCCGGGCCCGTAGGCGTTGAAGATGCGCAGGACCACCGTCTCCATCCCGTAGAGGCTGCCCAGGGTGTGCACGTAGTACTCCGCGGCCACCTTGCTCACGGCATAGGGCGCGAGGGGCCGGGGCGGCATCTGCTCATGGACGGGCTGGCTTGGCTGCGCGCCGTACACTGTGCCCGAGGAGGTCAGGATCACGCGGCCGACGCCCACATCCCGCGCCGCCTCCATCAGGGCCACGGTGCCGCCCACGTTGACCTCGTTGTACTCCCGCGGGTAGAGGACCGACTCCGGCACCGAGACCCGTGCTGCCAGGTGGTAGACGCAGTCCACCCCCTGCAGGAGGGTCCAGAGCTTGGGCACGTCGCGGACATCCCCCCGGGTGAAGAGGACCTCCCGGGCGAGGCGCGAGGGGTCGCCCGCGCTGAGGTTGTCCAGGACGAGCACGTCGTGGCCCTCCGCGACCAGGCGGTTGGCCAGCGCGCTGCCGATGAACCCCGCACCACCGGTGATCAGGATGCGCATGGAGGAGCCTCCAGAGTGGAGCCCGGGGTCGCGGTCGTCCCATGCGGACTCCCAGGGCCAAAGCGTACCGCAACTTCAAGGAAGGGTGAAGGGACCGTCTCAGGTCGCGCCCCAGGGGACGCTCCAAAGTATACCAGCCCCGACCCATCAGTGTCAAAGCGCTGGCCGGCATTGCGCCTGCACCTTGGATTGGCCGCTTGCAGATGCCAGGGGGTGATCCGCTACCACGCGCCAGCCGCGCTGTCGGAGGCAACGTCCAGTTCGGGCAGGTACCCCAGGCGGCGGGAGATCTCCTGGGCAGCCCGCACCACGGCTTCCACCTTGTCCGTGTCCCTCGTCCAATCCAGGCGCGTGGCCGGCCCGGAGATGCCGATGGCCGCCACCACCCATCCGGTGTGGTCGCGGATGGGGGCTGCCGCGCAGCAGAGGCCCACCTCTGTCTCCTGGTTGTCCAGGGCATATCCCTGGCGGCGCACCTGGGCCAGGTGGGCCCGGAGTTGGTCCACGTCGGTGATGGTCCTCTCCGTGAAGCGTTCCAGTTCCACGTCTTTCATCAAAGCGTCGAAGAGGCTGGCAGGGAGGTGGGCCAGGAGGACCTTTCCGTTGGCCGTGGAGTGGGCCCTCTGAGAGCGCCCCAGGGCGTGGACCACACCTCCGAACCGGGCCGTGTCCGCCTTGGAGATGGTGACAGCATCCCGCCCGTTGAGGACGGCCATGCTGGCCGACTCCCCCGTAGCGAAGGCGAGTTCGCGCAGGGGGTCCCGGGCTACGTAGACCAGTTCGGCCGGGGCGATGACGCGCATCCCCAGTTCGTAGAGATGCAGGCCCAGTCGGTAGTTGCCAGTGACCGGGTCCTGCTCCACCAGGCCGCGGGCTTTGAGGGTCTGCAGCAGGCGGTAGGTGGTGGCCTTGTGGAGGCCCAACTGTCGGCTCAGGGCGGAAACGCCCCACTCCAGGTGGTCCGGGCCGAAGGCTTCCAGGATATCCAGCGCTCGGTTCACGGACTGCACGTCGTAGTTCGGCTTTTTCATCGTCTGCGCCCTCTCGGCGTCTTGTGATGCGAAAAGGCGTATCAGGCTCTAAAGTTATTATAGCACAGATCGCCATCCGGGACAACTGACCGCGGACGGCTCCTGAGGAAGGGACTGACGCGGCAGACCGTAGGGCACGCCTTCTGGCGTGCCCCCTGCGCCCGGGAGAACGGCTATGGCCTCCCCCTTGTAAAAACTTGACATATGCCGCTTGACAGGGAGTGGAATCGGGAGTATAATGTAGACGCGACATAAATAGCCCCTGCGTCTGGCCGCCGGGAACCTCCGCCACCAGAGGACCCGGGCCCTGGACGACGGAATGCAGCCCCCTACCCCCGGCCTCCTGAGCAAGGGAAGGGCCTGCCTATCCGGGCGATACCTGGCAGAACACGTTGGCTCGGCGAAGCACGAAGGAGGGAGCCGGATGAAACCCCAGAGACGCTGGCTTTGGATAAGCCTTGTGCTGTTGCCCATCCTCTTCGTCGGTGCTCTTCTGGTCGGGCCCATGTCCAGC
>JBMFPD010000407.1:0-2163 GCA_049969295.1 Anaerolineae bacterium
TTTCAGTATCCTCTAGCGGATCGTGGTGGGTGAAACCCCCCCTCTCCAGATGTCGGAAGAGGCTATCCCCCCCTTACAGGGCCTTTTCAACGCCTCTAGGGCCTTTCTAGAAGCCATCTCCAGCAAGGAGAACCCCCTTCCGCGCTCGCCTCTTCGCAAACCGTTCCCTGCATCCGGACAGGGCAGGTTTGAGAATGTCCCCTCTGCCAAGCATTGATATCTTACCACAATTCAGACGTCATTGCAAAACCGCCGGAACTCGCATTCCAAACAGCGGCGACGAGCGGCGGCCGGGGGTGGTGTCCGTTCCCCTCGCAGCATCTCGTGCATCTCTCGCACCAGGGAGAGGACCTCGTTCCGCAACGCCCGGCTCAGGGCCACTCGCTCGGCCTTCCGCTGTACGAGCGAGTAGATGTACCCCTCCGGCGCTGGGATGCCCCACGCCTCCTCCACAAGAAGCCCGTAGGCTGCCAACTGCAATTTGTGATGGTGCGCCGTCGGTCGGGAACTCATCTTGTAGTCCACAGGCCAGGCCTGGGGAGGTTCTCGCTGGACGATGACCAGGTCCACTGCACCGCTCAGACCCAACCGCTCGGAGACGAGCCGCACGCCGAAATGGCGCTCCCCTGCCCGAAGGCCATAGGCAGCCAGGCGACGTCGCCGCTCCTGGGCGACCGCGTCTTCATGGGCCTCGCGGCCTGCTTCCATTTTGTAAGTGACAGGGCGCAAGGTGGGCAGGCAGTAGGTGAAGTAGACGACCCTGGGGCAGTAGGCAAACTGCTTCAAGTCCGTCACCCGCAGGTACCACCGCCCTTCGCCCCAGTCCAGGCCGACGATGTCGTCCTCCACCCAGGCCAGACCCCGGCGCGCATCCTCCACAATAGCATCCAGAACCTCATCCTTCATCTTTCCCTTTCTCCTTCCCCTTCTGGATGAAGACAAGGCGGTTCTTCCAGTCCTCCTGGCAGATGGGGAAAACCTGCACGTTCCCCTCCTTGCGTCCCAGTCGCTTCTTGATTTTCAGGAGGAGTTCCTGCTGGTGGTTGCGGCTGAGGATCCCTTCAAACGCGCTGTACTGGATGCGCTCCAGACCATAGTCCAGGCAGACGTCGGCGACTTTGGTGCGGACTGCGTCGTCAGGGATGTCGTAGACGACCAGGCAATGCATGGTGCTCTCGCCTCACCAGGAACAGACGAAGGTTCCAGCCGCGCTAAACGATTGTTATGTTCCACGCAATGCATGGTGCTCTCGCCTCACCAGGAACAGACGAAGGGGACATAGGTCTCCCGCTCCCTCCGGATGTAGGTGGCCAGGTGCCGGGCCTGCATCTGCAGGACGTGCTTGAGAGGGTGCTGTTTCTTCTCGTACCGGACCGCTGCCTCCAGGCGTTCCAGGACCCGCACAGCCAGGTCCCGTCGGGTCTCCCGGGTCAGCCCGCCGTCTTCTTCCTGCTGGATGGCGATCCCCTTGTTGACCATGCCGATCACCGTCCGATCCACCACCGCCTGGCGGAACTCCTCAATGAGGTCCAGCACCAGGGAGGGCTTGCCCGGCCGGTCCACATGGAGGTACCCGCCGTAGGGGTCCAGGCCGGCCAGGATGAGGGCCCGCTCCACCTGTCCGTAGAGGACTCCGTACCCGTAGTTGAGGGCGGAGTTGAGAGGATCCTTGGCCCCCCGGGTGCGACGGCCAGGCCAGTCCAGGTCCTGGCGGAGGGCCTGGCGCACGCCCTCCCAGTACTTCTGAGCCGCCCGACCCTCGGCGGAGAGGATGGCAGCGCGGACGTCGTCCACCCGGTCTCCCTGGAGGCGGTCCAGTTCCGCCAGGTGGTCCAGGACCTCGCCGGCGAGGAGGCGAAGGCTCTGGAAGAGGTCCGGGTCCTTCTCCTTGTAGTTTTTGGCCAGGTATTTGAGGGTGGTGTTCTGGTTGCGGATTTTCCCTTCAGCGAAGGCCTTGGCCAGGGCCACCCCGCGGGCGTCGTGGTAGGCGGCCATCTGCTCCCGGCGGGTGAGGACGGTGCCGGTGAGGCCGGCGGAGTAGAGCGCGGCGTAGGGGCGGCCCAGGGGGTCCAGGAAGTGGATGGGGATGCCCTGTTCCACGCAGGCCTGGATGGCGTCACTGGAGAAGGAGACGCCGTTGCTGGTGACGATGACGTTCTCCAG
>JBMFPD010000408.1:0-2162 GCA_049969295.1 Anaerolineae bacterium
GGAGGTGTACCCTGGCGAGATGGTGGCCATCATGGGGCCCTCCGGCTCCGGCAAGTCCACCCTCATGCACATCATCGGCTGCCTGGACAAACCCACCTCCGGCCGTTACTTGTTGGAAGGGCAGGATGTGGGCACCCTGAACGACGACCAACTGGCCCGCATCCGCAACCGCAAGATCGGGTTCGTCTTCCAATCGTACAACCTCCTGCCCCGCCTGACTGCGGTCAAGAACGTGATGGTGCCGCTCTTGTACAACCGCAACGGCCATCAGAGCGAACGCGAACAACGGGAGCGCGCCGTTGCCGTGCTCGAGGCGGTGGGGCTGGGCGACCGGCTGCACCACCGCCCCAGCCAGCTTTCCGGCGGCGAGCAGCAGCGGGTGGCCATCGCCCGGGCCCTGGTGACGGACCCGGCCATCATCCTGGCTGACGAGCCCACAGGCAACCTGGACTCCAGGGCCGGTGCGGAGGTGATGGCCATCTTTGAGCGGCTGAACCGGGAGCGGGGCCTGACCATCGTCCTCGTCACCCATGACCCGGAGATCGCTAAGCGAGCGCAGCGGATCGTGCGCATTCTGGACGGTCGCATCGTCTGAGGAGAGGAGGGATAGGCATGAAGAAGGGACTGTGGGTTCTCGTAGCCCTCGTGGTGCTGGCTGCTGTGGGAGGCGGCGCGTTCTACGCCGGCCTGCAGGTGGGCAAGAGCCAGGCCCAGCAGCAGATGGCCCAGTTCGCCCGCCAGCGGTTCGCGGCCATGCAGCAGGGAGGGCAGGTGCCAGGCACGCCGGGCGCGCCCCAGGGTGCCCGTGGCTTCGGCGCGGGGGGCGGTCTCGCCGGCACGGTGAAGGCCATCCAGGGCGATTCCCTGGTCCTCGCCACCGACCAGGGCGACGTGCAGGTCCGGGTGACGGAGAGCACCCTCATCCGCAAGACGATGAACGTCACCCTGAAGGACCTGGAAGAGGGCGAACAGGTGGTGGTCTCGGGCACCCGGGCCCAGGATGGCACCGTGACAGCGCGGACCATCCAGTCGGTGCAGTTCCTGCGTCCCGCCTCGGAGCCGACCAGGCAGCCCTGAAGGGAGGGAATCCATGAACCGCAGTAGCGCTCTCGTCGCAGGGCTCCTGGTCCTTGGCCTCCTCAGCCTCTCGGGATGTGCGGCGACGGGGTCCCCTTCCACGACGAGCACCTCGGCCACCTACACGCAGGTGGTGGCGGTGGCGCGGGGGAACCTGGTGGCCAGCATCACCCCGACCGGTGAGGTCTACGCCCCGAAACAGGCGGAACTGACCTTCCCGGCCAGCGGCCTCACCGTCCTGGAGGTGAACGTGGCCGCCGGCCAGTATGTGGAGGAGGGGACGGTCCTGGCGCGGGTGGACGCGACGCCTCTCCAGCGGGCCGTGGACCAGGCGCGGGCCGACTACCTCTCGGCGAAGAAGGCGTGGGAGGAGGCGCGAACGCCCTACACCGAACTGGACCAGAAGAAGGCGGAACTGGCCGTGGCCCAGGCCCAGGTCGCCCTGGAGGAGGCCAGGCAGAAGTTGGAGGACACCCTCCACCCCGACCTGGAGGAGGCCCGGGCGGCCGTGGAGAAGGCCCAGCGCCAGTTGCAGAAGGCCCGGGACGACCTGAAAGCCCTCCAGAGCGACCCCTCGGTGGAGGAGAACCTCCAGTACCTGGAGTGGCTGGCCAACGAGGCCGAAGCCGAGCACGGCCGCCTTCTCCAGAACCCGACCCCCAGTGAGGAGCAGCAGGACCGCATCTGGCTGGCCCGCAACGCCATGCTGGACGCCCAGGACAACCTGGAGGTGGCCCGGGCCAGGGCTGCCCTGAACCTCCTCAACGCCCAGTTCAAGGTGACCCAGGCTGAGTGGGCCCTGGCGGATGCGGAGGAGGCGCTGGCGGAACTCCAGGCTGGGCCGGACCCTGTGGCCGTGGCGCAGGCGAAGAACGCGGTGGCCCAGGCCGAGTACAACCTGGCCAAGGCCCAGGAAGACCTTCAGGCCCTTCTGGCTGGGCCAGATGCCGAGGACCTGGCGCTGGCCGAGGCCCGGTACAAGGCGGCCGAGGCGGCCCTGGCGGAGGCGGAGGCGGACCTGGAGGGGGCGGTGCTGCGGGCGCCCTTTGGGGGGACGGTGCTGGTGGTGAACGTGCAGCCTGGGG
>JBMFPD010000409.1:0-2159 GCA_049969295.1 Anaerolineae bacterium
ACCACCAGGAAGCGGTCCGCGTCCGCAGTGCGGAGCGAAACCCCCTCCGCCGGGTACGTCTCCTGCATCCAGTGGTAGAGGCCCGCCGCCCGCCGCAGGATGCCCAGTTCGGCCAGGTACTGGAGGACCTCTTCTGTGTAGGGGAACCGCCCGAAGGCCTCGCCCTCCCGAAAGGGGAGTTCAAAGGCCGCGCACTGGAGGTGGCTGACCACGATGCGCAGGTTATCGGGGTTGACGATGGCCTGCTCCGGGGTGCGGCCGAAGAAGTACTCCGGGTGGCGCACCAGATATTGATCCAGGGGGGAGGGGCCGGCGATGAGGACCGCCAGGGAGACCCCCGGCCCCCGGCCGGCGCGGCCGGCCTGCTGCCAGGTGCTGGCGATAGTCCCCGGATACCCCACCATCACCGCCGCCGAGAGGTCCCCGATGTCAATGCCCAGTTCCAGGGCGTTGGTGGCCACCACCGCACGGACGCTCCCCTCCCGCAGGCCGGCTTCAATGGCCCGCCGCTCTGTGGGCAGGTATCCCCCACGGTACCCCCGTACCCGCTCCGATGGCCAACCGCGGGCGGTGGCTACGTCGCGCAGGTAAGTCAAGAGCACCTCTGCCGTCTGGCGCGCCCGAGTGAAGACGATGCTCTGCACGTCCTCGTCCAGGAGGTCCGCGGCCAGGGCGCGGGCCTCCAGGACGGGGCTGCGGCGGATGCCCAGTTCCCGCTGCACCAGGGGCGGGTTGTAGAGGAGGAAGTGCTTCTCCCCCTTGGGCGCGCCATCGTCGTCCACCAGGACGCAGGGTTCCTCCACCAGGACCTCAGCCAGTTCCAGTGGGTTGGCGATGGTGGCCGAACTGCACAGGAACTGGGGCCGCGCGCCGTAGAAGCGGGCCACGCGCCGCAGCCGCCGGAGCACGTTGGCCACGTGGCTCCCGAAGACACCACGGTAGACGTGCAACTCGTCCAGCACCACGAAGCGCAGCCCGGCGAAGAACTCCGCCCAGCGCGTGTGGTGGGGGAGGATCCCCGTGTGGAGCATGTCCGGATTGGAGATGACCAGGCGCGCCTCCTTGCGGATGGCCGCCCGCGCCGTCGGGGGCGTATCCCCATCGTAGACGTCCACCCGCAACCGCGCCCCAAGGGCCCGGAGCAGGCCCTGCACCTCGTCCAGTTGGTCCTGGGCCAGGGCCTTGGTGGGGAAGAGGTACAGGGCACGGGCGCCCTCGTCGCGAAGCAGGGTGTGGAGCACGGGGAGGTTGTAGCAGAGGGTCTTGCCCGAGGCCGTGGCCGTCACCACTACCACATGCTGTCCTGCCAGGGCCGCCTCCACCGCCTGGGCCTGGTGGGTGTAGACGCGTTCCACCCCGCGCCGTCGGAGGGCCTCCACCAACTGGGGGTCCAGGTCGGCTGGGAAGGGCGCATAGCGGCCGGACCGCCGGGGCAGGTGCCGCCATGCAGTCACCTGACGCCGCACGGAAGGGTCCGCCCGCCAGCGTTCCAGGCACTCTGCAAGCCCCATCGTCCCTCCACCTAGAACAGGTGCAGGCTGAAGAGCCCCACCTGCCGGGCCAGCCACTCCAAGCCGAAGAAGGTGAAGCCCAGGGCCGCGAGGCCCAGCCCCAGAAGGACGGTCTGCCGCCGTCCCTGCCACCCTGGCAGCCCAGGCGCGTGGAACCAGGCCGTGTAGAGGAGCCACGTCACCAGGCTCCACGTTTCCTTGGGGTCCCAGCCCCAGAAACGGGCCCACGTCTGCCGGGCCCACACCGCGCCGAGGAAGATGGACGCGCTCAGCCACCAGTAGCCCCACCGGACCGCCCGACGCGCCAGCCCCTGAAGGGCCTCCTCGCCCTGCCACGCAGCCCAGAGCGCGGCAAGGCTCCCCAGCACAAGCCCGGCGTAGGCCACGGCTGCGCTCCCGGCATGGAGGGGCAGCCAGGCCGCGTGGCGCAGCGCGGGCACCGGGAGGCTCGCTCGGCGGAGGCTCAGGGGCAGGAGCCACTGGGCGTCGGCCCACAGCGCAAGGGCCACCCCCAGCCCCAGGCTGAGCATCCGGTGGCGGTCCCGGGGGTCCAGGGCCAGGGCTGTCCCCACCACGGCCAGGGCGAAGGCCTGGGTGAAGGCGAAGCGGTCCGTCAGGGGCCAGTACTGGATGGAGAGGCCGCGCGCC
>JBMFPD010000410.1:0-2158 GCA_049969295.1 Anaerolineae bacterium
GGCATTGCCTGGGAGGTGGGGCAGCACCGCACCCCCGAGGCCGTGGTGGAGGCGGCCCGCGACGCCGACGTGGTCCTCATCCAGTCGGTCCGCCCTCTCCTCAACCGGGAGGTCATCGGAAGCCTCCCGAAGTGCCGTGGCCTCATCCGCCTGGGGATCGGTTACGACAGCGTGGACGTCCGGGCGGCCACGGAGCACGGCATCCCCGTCTGCAACGTCCCCACCTACTGCGTGCGGGACGTGGCGGAGCACGCCCTGGCCCTCCTCCTGGCCAGCGTGCGCCACCTGGCCAAACAGGACCGCTGGGTCCGTGCCGGCCGCTGGGACCGCACCGGGGCCTCCCCCACTCGGCGGATGCAGGGGTGCACCCTCGGCTTCGTGGCCTTCGGGCGCATCGCCCGGACCCTGGCCGACCTGGTCCAGGGGTTCGGGATGACCCTCCTGGCCGCCGACCCCTATGTGGACGCCGAGACCATGGCCCGCCACGGTGTCCAGAAGGTGGACCTGGACGAACTCCTCCGCCGGGCGGACTTCATCTCAATCCACGCCCCGCTGACGGAGCAGACGCGGCACCTCCTGAGCCACCGGGAGTTCGCCCTGATGAAGGATGGCGTCGTCCTGGTGAACACGAGCCGTGGCCCCGTGGTGGACGAGGCCGCTTTGGTGGAGGCCCTGCGGTCCGGCAAGGTGCAGGGGGCGGGCCTGGACGTCATGGAGGAGGAACCCCTTCCGCCGGATTCACCCCTGCGCACCCTGGAGAACGTGACCCTGACCCCCCACGTGGGGGCCTACTCCGATGAGAGCGCGGAGGACTTGTACCGCATCGGCTGCCGCATCGTGGTGGACCTGGTGCAGGGCATCTGGCCCGAGGAGGTGGTGAACCCGGAGGTGGAAGGCCGGACCCGCTTCCCCTTCCGGCGGCGGTGAGGGGAGGTGGAACTTCCCCCTCGAGGGCACGCCAGGAGTGCGTGTTGGGGCTACCGAAGAAAAATCTGAACATCCTGGGGGTACGGACATGCAGAAGAAAGTGGTGACCTTCGGCGAAATCATGATGCGCCTCTCGCCACCTGGATTCCAGCGTTTCACGCAGGCCCGGTCCTTTGACGTGGTCTACGGCGGGGGTGAGGCCAACGTGGCTGTGTCGCTGGCCCACTTCGGCGTGCCGGTGGACTACGTGACGCGCCTCCCCAAGAATGACCTGGGGGAGGCCTGCCTCCAGTTCCTGCGGCAGTGCGGGGTGGGCACGGACAAGGTCGTGTGGGGCGGCGAACGGCTGGGCATCTACTTCCTGGAGATGGGGGCCATGCAGCGGGGCAGCAAGGTCGTCTACGACCGGGCCCATTCTGCCTTCGCCACCATCGCCCCGGGGATGGTGGACTGGCGGGCCGCCTTCGCCGACGCCGACTGGTTCCACTGGACGGGGATCACGCCGGCCATTTCGGAAGGGGCGGCGAAGGCCTGCCTGGAAGCCATCACCACGGCCAAGGAGATGGGGCTCACCGTCTCCTGCGACCTGAACTACCGGGCCAAACTGTGGAAGTGGGGCCGCAGGGCGAGCGAGGTGATGCCTGAACTCGTGCGCCACTGCGACGTGGCCGTGGGCAACGAGGAGGACGCGGACAAGGTCTTCGGCATCCAGGCCCCGGGCGTGGATGTGGTGGCCGGCAAGGTGGAGGCGGAGAAGTACCGCTTCGTGTGCGAGGAACTGCACCGCCGCTTCCCCAACCTGCGGACCATCGCCATCACCCTGCGCGGCTCCATCTCCGCCAGCCACAACACCTGGTCCGGGGTCCTCTGGCACGGGGGGACCTTCCACATCGGACGGACCTACGACCTCACCCACATCGTGGACCGCGTGGGTGGGGGCGATGCCTTCGTGGCCGGCCTCATCTACGGCCTGCGGACCTACGGCGACGACGTGCAGCGGGCCCTGGAGTTCGCCATCGCCGCCTCGTGCCTGAAGCACTCCATCTTCGGGGACTTCAACCTGGTCACCGTGGGCGAGGTGGAACAACTGATGGCTGGCGAAGCCTCCGGGCGGGTCTCCCGGTAGGGGGATCAACACAGAGAGCACAGAGAGGGCGGAGAGATAGCCCGTAGGTCACGCTTCCAGCGTGAAAGCGAATGGCACGCCAGGAGGCGTGCTCTACATCCATAG
>JBMFPD010000411.1:0-2135 GCA_049969295.1 Anaerolineae bacterium
GCGGACGGGTCGGCCGCGGTGTGGGTGGGACGGGCGTTGGCGAGGTGGTGGGCGTGGAGGTCGGCGGGTAGGTCGGCGTGTGGGTGGGGGTCTGGGTCGGCGTCAAGGTCGGCAGGCGTGTGTACGTAGATGTGGGCGTCGGCGTGTGGGTCGGCGCGCGGGAGGGGGTGGGCGTCCAGGTGGGCGGGAAGACCAGCCCTCCTGAGGTAGGGGTCGGCGTGGCGGTGGGTCGGACGGCGGGCCCGGCCTGGGGTCCCCGGGGCGGGAAGGGGTTGAAGGGCACGTACGGGTTGACCGCGATCGCGCCGTAGAGGAGGAGCACCAGCCCCGTGGCCATCGCCACGAAGACGATGAGCACCTCCACGGTGCGGTCACTGAGGCGATCCAGAGGACTGAACTTCAAGCCTTGCCCCATGTCCGAGCCTCCTCACCGGGCCACGAGCACGTACTCCACGCCGCCTCCCTGCTGGACCGTGGCGATGCGCCAGGCGACCTCCGGGTGGCTCCGCAGCCACTCGTCCATCCGCCGCACCAGGCTCTCGGCCACTTCAGGTTCCGGGTAGTTGGGGTAGAGCCCCAACGTCCCTGCCTTGGCCTCCTCCCGCAGGACTTCCACCCACCCCTGCTTCACCTGGTCCGCCGTGGGCAGGGCCACCACCTCATCCTGGTAGAGGGCGAACAGGTCCTGGTACGCCCTGGCCAGGTCCGAGCGGATCTTTGCGGTCTGGGCCTCCCACTCGGGCACGAGGGAGAGGCCGAAGCCCTTGCAGGCGACCTGGTACTTGATGGAGAGCCACTCCACCCGCTTCTGCGCCCAGCCAGCGCGGACGCTGAGCCGCAGTTCCCCTTCCTCCATCTGGGGGATGGCCGATGCCATCACCTGGTCTTCCTGTTGCAAAGCACGTGCCAGGACGGCCTGCCACTCCCCACCTGTGCCCCCCTGAGCCAGCCACTGGACGGCCTGCCGGGCGGCTGCTTCCCGTTCCTGCCGGGCCTGTCGGGCAGCCTCTGGCAGGTCCATCGGCCGCGCCAGGGTCGGCAGCAGGGGCTCCGGCATCCGGCCCGATGGCGCTGCTCTGGCCACCGCCAGGGCCGGCGGTTTCTCCCCCAGGAGCCGGTGCACCTCGGCCACCCGGTCCGCCATCTGCTGGCGCAGGACGGGCTGGAGGTCCGTGCTGCCCTCCAGGAGGACCCTGACCTCCTGCGCCCAGCGCCGGGCCAGGCCCACCTGCCCGATCCTGGCCGTGCCCAGTGCCGCCTGGGACAGGGCATCGGCCCGCACGTAGTCGGAGAGGACCGGGCTCAGGACGGCGATGGCCTCGGCCTGCTGGTAGCAGAGGAGGGCCCGATCTGGCTGGCCGGACTCCGCGAACCCGCGCCCCAGGAGGAGCCACAAGCCGGCCCTCTCCCGGTCCGAGAGGGCCGGGTCGTGCACCAGGATAGCGTAGGCTGTTTCCCAGGCTTTCTGGGAAAGGGCCAGGTCCACCACCTGCTGCCGGGGCCACCCCGCCAGAGCCAGGAGGGCCAGGCGGGGCTCCACCGCGTCCGGGCGCACCTGCAGGACCGGGTCCTGCCAGCCAGGCGTGGGCTCCCCCCTGGTCAGGTACTCCACGCCGAACCACACCAGGAAGGCCAGGAGCAACAGCCCCACTGCCGAGAGGGCCAAGGGCCACACGTTGGGCCGTCGCTTCCCCGCCTTCATCCCCTGTGTGCTCCGCTTTATGTTGAGTATCGCCCTTATTGTACACCGATTCCCCGCGGGTGTCAAGCCGGGTTGTAGGCCCAAAGGGAAAGGACAGGAGCAACGCGCTCTAGCGCTTGACCACAGAGGATTCTGATCATACGGCCTTCTGAGCACCCCTCCCCCAGCCCCCTCCCCGCGTGCGGGGAGGGGGCCCAGGGGGGTTGGAAGGCGCACGGCCGTGCGCCTCTACCTCTCCGTCGCCTTGGCCAGAACGACGTATCGTCAACAACCAGTGTGACGCAGTAGTAGCGCCCCGCGGCGGGCTCCTCCCTCCGGTGGCTGGGGGCATGGAGTGGGCGCGAGGCCGGTTTGACAAACGGCGCGTCCTGGGGTATGATGTGGATGGTCGTGCTAGGCGGGGAGCTAGCGGTGCCCTGTACCCGCAATCCGC
>JBMFPD010000412.1:0-2134 GCA_049969295.1 Anaerolineae bacterium
CCAGCGCAACGTCCAGAAAGCCCATCCCCTCCGGTAAGCCCTCGTTCCAGGGTTTCCAGACGCGGCCGTTGGACGAGCGGTAGACGCCCCGGTTCGTCACAGCCATTACATGGCCCTCGGGCGTGAGGAGGACGCGCATGACGTGGGCTGGGGGATCCACGACCGGGTGGCTGGTCCATCCCTGGTAGACCGGTTGCAGCACCAGGTTTTCCACGCCAGCCCACGACTTGACCCCGTCCTTCCCCTCCACCACCAGGGTGACGCGCGGCCAGCCCGACTCCTGGGAGGTCCATTCCTCCCAGGTGGCCCCCCCATCCCGGGAGCGCCACAGCACGGTCTTGCGGGCCTGGGGGTGGTGAGTGGCGGCCACCAGGAGGCCTTCCCTGGGGAACCGGGGTGAGGGGGCAAGGGCCACCACAACGCCCTCGCCGAAGGGCTGGCCGAGGTGCTCCCAGGTGGCCCCCCCATCCCGGGAGCGCCAGAGGGACCCACTTTCCTGCCCGGCCCAGGCCAGGCCATCCGAGGCGAAGGCGGGGGAAAAGGCCAGGGCTGACACCATGCCGCCGGAGGAGAAGGCCTCCCCTCCCAGGGGCTGGGGGCCTTCGTCACCGCGCCACCCCATGAGCCCGGCCGCTGTGCCCGCCAGGACCACCACGCCCCAGGCCCCTTCCGTGGCCTCCAACGAGGCAATGGGGAGCATCTCCGGCCGCAGGCCAGGGAGCGGCTGCCAGTGCTGCCCGTCCTCCGTCCACCATGCGCCCTCCATCGCGCCGAAGGCGAAGAGGCGTCCCCCTGCTGCGGCAAGCCGGGCCAGTCCCCGGCCAACGAACGTGTCCTCCCGGTGCCAGGTGCGGCCCCGGTCCGGCGAGAGGAGGACTCCCTCCTCCTGGAGGCCAGCGGCCAGCCGGTCGCCAGCCGCGGCCAAGCACAGGATGGAAGGCGACTCAGGGAGGACCTCGTGCCAGGTCCTCCCGCCATCTTCAGACCGGAAAACCCCCTCCCCGGCGATCAGCACGAGGAGCCCATCGCGGGCGAACTCCGGGCTCGCCCACAAGGCGTACACGGGCGCGGGTCCGCCCAGAGGCTGAAAAGTGTGTCCCCCGTCGGCGGAACGGAAGAGGCCCTGCTCCTCTGTAGCGGCGAAGAGGAGGAACCCCGGCTCTTCCGGCCACGGGGCCAGGGCGAAGGCCTGGATGGGCGGGGAACTGGCGGCCCAACCGGAGGTGGGCTTCCAGGCGCGCCCTCCGCTGGAAGAGCGGTACAGGCCGCTGGGGGTGACGGCGAAGGCGACCTCGCGCCGCTCCCACCGGGGGGCGCAGGCCACGGCTGTCACCGCCAGGTCCTGGAGGCCCACGTTGGCGCGACGCCAGCGGCGTCCCCAGGTCTCCGAGCGCAGGACGCCGCCTCCCTCCGTCCCGGCCAGGAGCACCCCGTCCTGGTCAAAATTCGGCGAGGCCACCAGGCTCAGGATGGGGGCCTCCACCTCATCCAGCCAGCAGAGGTCCCAGGTGTGCCCGCCATCGGCGGAGCGGGCCAGACCGCTGGGGAGCCCAGCGGCGAAGAGGTAGCGTCCCGCGGCCCACACACCTCCGAGCATGGAGAAAGGGGGCGCAGTGGGGGCGGAGAGCCAGCCTCCCTCGCCCTCCCGGAAGAGGCCGCCCCAGGTTGCGGCCCAGAAGCGGCCCTGGTCATCCGAGGCCAGGCCGACGACTGTGCCGCCCGAAGCCACGGGGCCGAGAAGGGTCCATCGGTCTTGCGCCATGGTGCGTCTCTCCTTGGGGGCTGGGGATGAAAGCCAGGGGGCCCAGGGCAGGGGGCCCCCTCGCCCATGACGGGCGGTAGTCTAGCAAATGGCCCGCCGAATGTCAAACGCGCCGGGATGTGGTACAATGGGGCCGTGCTTCGCCCGTGCACGCGTTCCCGCACACAGGAGGGAAGGTGTGGACGCACCGTTGGTCCTCTTGACCGGGTTTGAGCCGTTCGGGGAGCGCGCCCGCAACCCGTCGGAAGGGGTGGTGCAGCGCTTGCGTCGCCGGCCGCCGCGGGGCGCTCGCCTGCAGGGGCTGGTCCTGCCAGTGGATGCCATCCGGGCGGTCCCCCTGCTCCTGGAAGCGGTGGACCGGCTGCACCCCCA
>JBMFPD010000413.1:0-2086 GCA_049969295.1 Anaerolineae bacterium
CCCTACGCCACCCTGTGCCTCCGGTGTCAGCAGCACAGCAAGTATCGGTGACAGGGGCTGTGGGATGACGGAACCACACGCCGCAGAAGGCCGTGTCCGGCAGCCAGCGGTCAAGCCTTCTTCCGGAGCGCGCCCAATCCCCCGATGGGAATTGGGCCTGCTCTTCCTCGTCGCTGCGGCGACCTTCGCCGGAGATCAGGCAACGAAGTACCTGGTCACACGGTTCCTGCCCGTGGGGGCGTCCTGGGCACCCATCCCGGCGCTGGAGCGCTGGTTCACGCTGACCCACACCCGCAACGCAGGGGCTTCTTTCGGCCTCTTCCCCCAGTTGGCCCCTCTCTTCCTGGCCATCTCCACCGTCGTGGTGGTGGGGATCGTGGTCTACGCCCGCTTCCTCCGGCCAGGGGACCGCTGGATGGCCCTGAGCCTGGGCCTTATGCTCGGAGGGGCCCTGGGCAACCTGGTGGACCGCCTCCGCATCGGCCACGTGGTGGATTTCCTGGACTTCAAGGTCTGGCCTGTCTTCAACTGCGCGGATAGCGCCATCGTCATCGGCGTCGCCTGCCTCCTGTGGCTCCTGTTCCGGGAGCCCCAGAGGCACCCTCAGGGCGAGCAGCAAGCGCATGCCGACCCGTCTTCCCCAGCGGATGACGACTGAGAGCCCCTTCCCCTCTGCGAAGCCTTCCTCACCGGAGCCGGAGGCCCGGGTACACACCTGGACCGTGGACGACCTGGCCGAGGGCGACCACCCTCGCCTGGACCGGTACCTCGCGGCCCACTTCTCCGACTTCTCCCGCAGCGCCGTGCAGCGCTGGATTGCCGAAGGGCTGGTGCAGGTGGATGGGCGGCCAGCCAAGCCGAGCCAGAAGGTCGCAGTGGGACAGCGCATCCAGGTCGTCGTGCCGCCGCCAGCACCGGAGGACCTGGTCCCCGAGCCTCGTCCGCTGGACATCCTGTACGAGGATGCGGACCTGGTGCTCCTGAACAAGCCGCCTGGCGAGGTGGTCCACCCCGCGCCGGGGCACAGCACTGGCACCTTGGTCCAGGCCCTCCTGGCCCACTGCACCGACCTCACGGGGGTGGGGGGCAGGCTGCGACCGGGGATCGTCCACCGCCTGGACAAGGACACCTCTGGTGTGCTCCTGGTGGCGAAGAACGACCGCGCCTTCCGCGCCCTGCAGGAGCAGTTCAAGGCGCGGGAGGTGCGCAAGTTCTACCTGGTTCTGGTGCACGGCCACCCCCGCGCGCCGGCAGGGCGTATAGAAGCCCCCATCGGGCGGGACCCCCACTCCCGGCAGCGGATGGCGGTGGTGCCGGGAGGGCGGCCAGCCGTCACCCGGTACCGGGTGCTGCGGACCGTGGGGCCGTACACGTTGGTCCTGGCGCAGCCGGTGACGGGGCGCACTCACCAGGTCCGGGTGCACCTGGCCTTCCTGGGGCACCCCGTGGCCGGGGACACCCTCTACGGACCCCGGCGCGCCTCCTTCCCGTTCCCGCGGCAGTTCCTGCACGCCTGGTGCCTCGGCTTCCGCCACCCCTCCACAGGGGAGTGGATGGAGGTCCGGGCGCCGCTCTCGGCGGACCTGCGGGCCGTTCTCCGGGCCCTCCTGGCCGAGGAGCACAGACGCTGATGGCAGAGGCTCCCGGGGCTGCGCAGGCCCAGCGCGCTCTTGTCGCCATCGGGGTGGGCACGGCCCTGGCCCTGGCTGGAGATGCCACCCTCTACGCAGTGCTGCCGGCCCATGCGTCCCTGGTAGGCCTTCAGGCCGCGCAGTTGGGGCTGGCCCTCAGCCTCAACCGGTGGATGCGCATCGGGACCAACGCGCCAGCCGGGTTCCTCTTTGACCGCTTCAGCCACCGGCGGCTGTACCTCACGGGCCTGTGGCTGGGCGTCCTGCCCACAGTGGGGTACGCCCTGGCCAGGGGGCCGGGCGTCCTCCTGGCAGGCCGCGTGCTGTGGGGGCTCTGCTGGTCCCTGATCCTGGTGGGAGGGTACGCCGTCATCCTGGGGACCACCACCGCCGAAACCCGGGGGCGGGCCACCGGCGCGTTCCAGATGGCCTACTTTGCCGGCGGGGGGCTGGGC
>JBMFPD010000414.1:0-2077 GCA_049969295.1 Anaerolineae bacterium
CAGACGGACGGAAGCGTCTGAATGCGCAGCAGCTTCTCGGACCAGAGACTCCAACGCAGGGAGGAGGCCCAAGTCCTCTATGTACGAAGGACGCAGTGCAGAGATAAGCCGTCGGAGTTCCTCAGAGGTCTTCCGGACCGCACCTTGCAGTTGCTCCAATTGAACCGTGGCCGACTCCAATTCCCCCCGGGCCAGGAACCGGCGGGCCATCTCCACTTGCTGACCAAGGGCGATAAGGTCCTGTACTGGTCCGTCGTGGAGTTCCCGGGCCAGACGGCCCCGCTCGGCCTCTTGCCCGCTAGTAAGGGCCCCCAGGTAATCGCGCATTCCAGCCTCGTACCCTTGGATACGGGCGACCATCTCCGCCAGCGCTTGGTGCAGGTCCTGTACCTCCTGCACGCCGCCGACTGGCTTGGAAAGGGCGGAGTCGTCCCCCCAGGAAACTTGTCCAGCAGCCCGGGCCAAGGAGCGAAGCGGACGGACAATGGTGGTCCAACCGAACGTAAGGACTAAGATGGAGAGGAGGCCTGCCCCCCCGGCTGCTATGGGGGCCAATGTGGGAAGACGCAGAATCGGCCCCAGCAACCCTTCCACTGGCTCCTCCACCACCACCGTCCAATCTGTCGCCCGGACCGAGGTAAAGGCTATCAGGAACAGCCCTTCCCCCTGTTCGGAGAGGATAACCCCCTCTCCATCAGAGAGGGCTGTACCCCAATCAGCGGATCGGGAGAGGTCGGTGCCCACCATGGTCGGATCGGAGTGGAAAAGGACTCGCGCCGTCCCGTCCACCACAGCCAATGCCGTTGGCCCTACATCAACGCCGAGGATAGGCGGGAGCCAAGCTGCCAGCCCTGCCCCGTCGGGGCCAATGGTGCCGTGGGCCAGGCCATCCTCCACGATGCGGGCCACCAGCCTGGCCAATGCCAGATCCCTCTCCGCGACGAAACTCCGCATCGTCTGCTGGTGGACGTACACCCCAGTAAAGGCCACCGCGAGGAGGGCAAAGGTGAGAGGGAGCACGGCCCAGAGGAACAGTTGGGCCTGGAGGCTGCGGAACCACCGCTTCATCTGGGCACTCCCAGAAAGGGATAGGGCGGCTATTCCACCACAATCCAACCGCGACGGATGGCCTCGGTGACCGCCTCAGTGCGGCTGTTGACACCCAGTTTGCCGTAGATGCTGGCCAGATGCCCCTGGACCGTCCGGGGGCTGATGTTCAGGTGGTGGCCGATGGCACGGTTGGTGAACCCCCGCGCGGCCAGGCGAAGGACCTCCAGTTCGCGCAAGGTCAACGGCTCCACTTGCTCAGCAGCCGTTCCAGGCTTGCCACTTACCACCTGCTGGACTACCCGGCGGGCCACCTCTGGACTCAGGGCGGTTTTCCCCTCCCGGACGGTCCGGATGGCTTGGATCAGTTCGTCGCCGCTGGCGGTCTTCAGGAGATAGCCGTCGGCCCCAGCCTGAAGCAGGGCGAAGATATAGGGCTCGTCGTCGTAGGCAGTGAGGATCAGGACGCGAGTATCGGGGTACAGCGTTTTGATCCGCTGGGCGGCCTCTACTCCACCTACTTCTGGCATGCGGATGTCCAGCACGACCACGTCAGGCCGCTGGTCCGCTACCTGCCGCAGGGTTTCCTTCCCATCACTGGTCTCGGCCACCACCTCAATATCTTCCGCCTCCTCCAAGAAGCGACGGATCCCCTGTCGGACCACAGCGTGGTCATCAGCCACCAGAACGCGGATCTTCTTAGTCACCGTCCCTTCTCCCTGCTGAAGGCCGCCCCGACTTCTGGAGCCGGTGCAGTGGCCTACTGGTGCGAGGGCTTCCCTCCACTTTCCGCTTGCACGTACTTCTCCGGTTCTCTCTCAAAGGCGACCTTGCAGCCCTGGCTACAGAAGTAGTAGGTCTTTCCCTTGTACACTGATGTGGCTGCAGCCTTTCCTTCTTCCACCATCATCCCACAGACCGGGTCCTTAGCCATTTTACCTTTCCTTTTACCTGGACGCAAAATGATTGCCCGACCGTTGCGGTCGCATCTTGTGTTGGTGAGTCAGGGACGCGGGAAGACCGACCTCTC
>JBMFPD010000415.1:0-2076 GCA_049969295.1 Anaerolineae bacterium
CAATACGGTCTTCTGAGCACCCCTCCCCCAGCCCCCTCCCCGCGCGCGGGGAGGGGGCTCAGGGGGAGGGGTTGGAGGGCGCACGGCCGTGCGCCCCTACGGTGCAGCACGGACGTGCCGCAATAATTTTCACTGTGGTCCAGCACTAGGGGCTGGCCGGCGGCCAGTTCGGTCCGCCGGCCAGCCTTTCTTTGTCTACCAGGCCTGCAGGCGGCTCCAGTCCTCCTCGGGCCGGCACCAGGCAGGGGCCACGTCGTCGGCGGGCTCCACCGTCAGCCGCGTGGGCGCTGGGATGCTCCACGGTCCAGCCGTGTCCAGGAACGAGGTGTCCAGGACGTAGAGTTCCCAGTTCTCATCCTCGCGGTTGCTCTGGAAGAGGAGGCGCAGTCCGTCGCAGTCCCAGGCGGGCTGGGCGTCGTCGGCTGGGCTGTCGGTGATGCGCGTCTCGCCGCTGCCGTCCGGCCGCACCACGTACAGGTCCCATTGCCCGTCCCGGTCCGACTGGAAGGCGATCCAGTCGGCCTTCGCCGTCCGCCAGTTGGGCAGGATGTCGTTGCCAGGGCTGTCCGTCAGCCGCACCTCAAAGAAGCCGTCCAGGTCCACCACGAAGAGGTCCCAGTTCCCGTCGCGGTTGGAACGGTAGACGATGCGGTTGCCCAGGGGCGACCAGACCGGGTCCACCTCATCGGCCTCGCTGAAGGTGATCTGCCTCACCTCATCGGTGTCCAGGTCCACCACGAAGAGGTCCCAGTTCCCGTTGCGGTTGGATTGGAAGGCGATCTTGGATGCATCTGGCGACCAGACCGGGTTCTCATCGTCGGCCTCGTGGAAGGTCACCTGCCGGTGGTACGACCCGTAGACGTCGGTGGTGAAGATGTCCCAATTCCCGTAAAGGTTGCTCTGGTAGGCGATTTCCTCCCGGGCGCAGACATCCGGGAAGGAGGGATCCAGGTCGTCCACCCCCTCGTTGAAGGTGATCTGCCGCACGATGACACCCTCGGGGTCGGTCACGTAGATCTCCCAGTCGCCGTCCCGTGCGGATTGGAAGGCCACCCACTGCGCGCTGGGCGAGCGGCTGTAGGCCACATCCGGCCCTTCCACCTCAGTGATGCGCCAGAAGTCCGAGCCGTCGCCGAAGAGGCCGTAGACCTCCCAGTCCCCGTCCCGGTAGGAGTTGAAGAGGGCCCAGTCCGGGCAGGCGCACTCCGGCAGCACGGGGTAGGCCAGGATCCGCAGGTTGTAGTTGTTGTCGCAGAGGACCGGGTGGATGCCCAGCCAGTTCTGCGGCAGGACCCGCACGAAGTAACGGCCACTGGTCGGTGCCGTCCACTCAATGCGGGAGGCCGGCCCGCCGAAGTCGTCGTTGGAAGCCAGGAGGTGCCCACCCGCGTCGTACAGTTCCAGGCGGGTGTCCACCATCGTCAGTCCGAAGGTGGAGATGCGGTAGGTAGTCCCGGCCTGGGCGTTAAAGAAGACCCAGTCCTCATCGGTCGGCTCGTGGAACGTGTGGCCGTAGTGGGCCACGCCGTTGGTCCCGATAGGGGAGGCCGTGCCAAGGGTGTTGTCCTGCTCCCAGCCGTCCGGCCGCACCACACAGGCATAGCCCAGGTTGAAGCCAGTATCCTGGCAGTAGTCCAGGGTGACCTGCACCGGCGGCCTGGGGCCTGCCGTTTGGTTCCAGCCAGGCGGCAGGGTCGTCCCGTCCACTTCCACCCGGTACTGGCCTTCGCTCAGGCCGCCCACCGCCCAGATGCCGTTGACGTTGGTTGGCCCGCTCCAGATGAGGCTGTTATCGCGGACGCGGAACACCCTGACGATGACGCCGCGGATGCCCGGCTCGCCCGCCTCCCGCACGCCGTTGCCATTGACGTCATGCCAGATCCGTCCCCGCAGCCAGCCGCTGCACGGCGTGGGCGTGTAGGTGGACGTGGGCGTTGCCGTGTCCGTCGGTGTGTGCGTCGCCGTGGGCGTGTCCGTCGGCGTGTGGGTTGCCGTGGGCGTGTCCGTCGGCGTGTGCGTCGCCGTGGGCGTGTCCGTCGGCGTGTGCGTCGCCGTGGGCGTGTCCGTCGGCGTGTG
>JBMFPD010000416.1:0-2049 GCA_049969295.1 Anaerolineae bacterium
CACGCCTGCGCCGAAGCCCACCGAGGCGCCGCCGACAGCTGCGCCCGTCCAGCCCACGCCGAAGCCCACCGAGGCGGCCCCGACCCCGGTGCCGCCCACGCCCACCCCGGTTCCCCAGCCCACGGCGGCCAAGGTGGTCAACCGGGCGGGGGTGGTCCTGCCCGACGACGCCGCGCCCATTGAGAGGCAGGTCCTGCACCTGGCCGCTGTGGAGCAGACCTGGAACTCCTGGGACGCCAGCGTCTACGACCTGCAGAACGGCGCGGTGTGGGGGGTGAACGACTCCTGCACCCGCATGGACCTGGACCTGGAGGTCATCCCCAACGCCTGCGAGAGTTGGGAGGTCTCCAGCGACGGCTTGACCTGGACCTTCCATCTGGACAAGGACCGGGTCTGGAGCGACGGAACGCCCCTCACCGCCGACGACTGGGTCTTCACCCTGCAGCGCTATGCCCGCCCCGACTTTGACTTTGAGTGGTTCTACGGCATGGCCGGCATCACCAACTGGAACGCGGTGGTCAAGGGCGAACTCCCGCCGGAGGAACTGGGCGTCAAGAAGGTGGACGACTACACCTTCGCCGTCCAGACCGACCAGCCCATCCCGTACCTGCACAAACTGTTCACCATGGTCTTCGTGGCCCCGAAGCACATCGTGAAGGACCGCCTGGCCGATGGCTCCTGGGCCCTGGACCCGGCAACGGCGGTCTCGGCCGCGCCCTACAAACTGGAGGCCTACAACAAGGGGCGGGAGATCATCTGGGTGGCCAACGAGAAGTACACCGGTCCCTTCCCGCCGCTGATGGACAAGATCATCGTCCACTTCATGGACCCCAACGTCCACTTCAGCGCCTGGAAGAACGGCGAACTGGACATCGTGGGCCAGACCCTGAACGTGGGCCTGCCGCCCGCGGCCATCGCCGAGATCATGGCCAACCCCGAGTACAAGAAGCAACTGATCTCCTGGCCGAACTTCAACACCTACTACCTGTTCTTCGACACCTGGAACCCGCCCTTTGACAACCTGAAGGTGCGCCAGGCCTTCAGCCATGCCATTGACCGCGAGGCGCTGGTGCAGGGGCCGCTGCAGTACCAGGGCGTGGCGGCCTACACCATGAACCCGCCTGGCTTCCCTGGGGAGAGCGTGGAGAAACTGAAGGGCATCCAGAACTACGACCCCAAACTGGCCGCGCAACTCATGGAAGAGGCGGGCTATCCTGGCGGCAAGGGCTTCCCCAAACTGACCCTCTACACCCGCGAGGCCAACCCGGCCCTGGTCAACGCGGCCGAGGCCATCGTGGGCATGCTCAAGGAGAACCTGGGCGTGGAGGCCGAGGTCCAGAACCTGGACTACAAGATCTTCATGGAGAAGATGCGCAAGCAGAAGAAAGAGGGGACCGGGGACATGCTCTTCGGCCTGGTGCCCTACGAGTTTGACTTCGTGGACGGCAGCAACCTCCTCAGCGTGTGGGGTGGCTGCGAGAAGGAGGGCACTCCCCTGGCCGACGCGCCGGGCCGCCACACCTGGCACAACGCCGAGTACAACCGGCTGATGTGCGAGGCCCAGACCCTGATGGGCGACGAGGCCAAGCGCAATGCTCTGTACCAGCAGGCCGAGGAGATCCTGATCTCCGATGTGGCGCTCGTCCCTCTCTACCACAGCGTCAACAACGTCCTCGTCCGGTCGGACCTCAAGGGGTGGGCCCTGCAGCCGAACAAGGCGGGCCGGGTCACCTTCTGGCGCCACGAGTTCACGTCCACCATGTGCGGCATCTACCGGGCCAAGTAGAACGTCCGCACAGCCGACCCCAGCAGGGCAGTGGGCGAGGGCCTCTGCCCTGCTTTTTTGTCTCGGCCTTCAGGGCTGTCTCGTTCTCGCAAAGGGAAGGCCATGACCGCTCGTTGGTGGCTGATGACCCTGTGGTCCCATGTCGCGAGGTGAACCTCACCCTACCCCCGCCGCTTCGGCGGCACCCCCTTCCCTCCCCGATGCGGGGAGGGAAGGGGGTAGGGGGATGGGAGAGGTCGGTTTTCCTGCGTCCCCGACTCACC
>JBMFPD010000417.1:0-2048 GCA_049969295.1 Anaerolineae bacterium
AGGGCCGGTGAGTTTCTTTCAGGAGGAGACCGATGCCTGAGGAGGTTCGTCCGTTGTATACGATTTCCACGGCTGCGGAACTCTTGGGGATCCACCCGCGCACGCTGCGGCTCTACGAGCAGGCGGGGCTGATGCGCCCGGCCCGGCGGAACAACCGGCGGCTCTACACCAACCACGACCTGAAATGGGCTATGGCCATCCGCCTCCTGATCCACAAGAAGGGGCTGAACCAGGAAGGCCTGCGGCGCCTTCTGGCCACCATCCCGTGTTGGGAAATCCGGGGGTGCCCAGAGGAGAAACGGGCTTCCTGCCCGGGGTTCGGCAACCACGGGGTCGCGTGCTGGGAACTGGCCTCGGAGTACTGCGGCGATGGCGACGGGGCCGCGTGCTACCGCTGTGAGGTCTACCTGAAGGCTCCTGAGTACATCTGCACGCCCGAGGAACTGGCGGAGATTGAGCGGCTTACAGCGGAGTTGTTCTGACAGAGAGAAGGGTCTGTGGTGCGGCACGCCTGTGCCGCCGGGGGCGCAATGCCGCTGCACCCTTGCTCACACTCCTGCCGTCTGGCCGTGGAGGGCGTCCCATCGCCGGTGTCTGGCGGTGGGACGCCCCTATGTGTCCTGTCCTCAAAGCCACTTCTGGTCCCGCAGGAACTGGGTCAGTCCGGGGATTTCCACCCACTCGCCGTTGTAGGCGTGGTAGGCAGCCCACACCACGGGGACTGCAGGGGCCAGGTACAGCACCCCCACGACGCATCCCAGGGGAGCGCAGATGGCCGAGACGATGAGGGTGGCGATGAAGACGAGGAGGAGCCATATCAGGGAGACCACGGTCAACGCCAGGGACTGGACAGCGTGGTACCTCTGGAAGGGGCGCGCCTTGCCCGTCTCCGAGAGCAGGATGATGAGGGGGAGGATGAGGGCGACAATGTACGCCAGCGCGCCCATCAGCCGGTCGTTGGGGTTCTGGGCAGGCTCCCTGGCCTGGGAGAGGGGCTTCTCCGCGCCTGGGGCCGGCTCGGAGGCAGGGGCTTCGGGCTCCTGAGGGAACAAGGGCTCTTCTGCCATGGGTTCACCTCCTGTGGCAGTGCTTCTCTGGTGGCCAATCCTGCGCGGGCCCGGCCTCCGGGCCGCGCGATCTTTTGTAGCCTCACCAACTATACGCTGGGCAGCCTCCGACGTCGCGCCTCAAGGGGCGTCCGGGTCGGGTGGGAAGACCACATGTTCCTTCCCCTGGAGTTTCTCCTGGATGCGCTGCACCACGATGTCCAGGTGCCGGGGCTTGTGCACGAAGTCCAGGTTGTCGGAGGGGATGGTCAGGACAGGGCAGAGGTCAAAGGTCTGCAGCCATTCTTCGTAGAAGGAGTCCAGGAGGGCCAGGTACTCCAGGGTGATGCCCCGTTCTATCTCGCGAGCCCGGTTGCGGATGCGCTGGAGGAGCGTCTCGGGCGAGGCTTTGAGGTAGAGGAGGAGGTCTGGCCGCGGGAGGCCTGCCACGACCAGGTCGTAGACCCGGCGGTAGGCCTGGTAGTCCCGTTCGCTGAGGTTGCCCAGGTGGTGGAGAGCGCGGGCGAAGATGTGGGCGTCCTCGTAGATGCTGCGGTCGGCGATGGCGGACTCTGGGCTGCGGGCCAGGGCCAGGTGCTGCTGGGCGCGGTGCCCCAGGAAGAAGATCTGGAGGTGGAAGGACCACTGGCGCATGTCGGCGTAGAAGTCGGCCAGGTAGGGGTTGTCGGCCACGGACTCAAAGGCCGTCTTCCAGCCCAGGCGTGCGCCAAGGCGTTCGGTCAGGGAGGTCTTTCCCGCTCCGATGTTCCCTGCGACCAGGATGAGGCGTTTGGGCATCTCCTCTCGCTCCTGTCTCCCGCTTTCGCACCGAAAGAACTCCTTCTGAGACCCATTATACTCTGGAATTCCCAAAAGAGGTAACTGGGCGGCGCGTGGGACTCGGTTGCACTTTTGTTGGTGGCTGACAGGGCTTTTCAGTTTTCTTACAGTGGTGCGAGTAGGCAGTGAGGGAGGTATCTTGAGGGTCCCAAGAGAGCCCGC
>JBMFPD010000418.1:0-2044 GCA_049969295.1 Anaerolineae bacterium
TCTTCGCACCAGAAGGGGGGCCGGATCAGTACTCCGGCGGCGGGGCAGCCGGCTTCTCTTTCTCCGGAATCTCCGTCACCAGGGCCTCGGTGGTCAGGATCATGGCCGCAATGCTGGCCGCATTCTCCATCGCCGAGCGGGTCACCTTCGCCGGATCAATGATCCCCCGCTCCACCATGTCCGCATAGTCCTCCCGCAGCACGTCAAACCCGATGTTCCGGTTCCCCGTCTCCTTCTGCCGCCGCAGCACTTCCTGCACCACCACCGCCCCGTCGTAACCGGCATTCTCCGCCAACTGCCGCATCGGCTCCTCCAGCGCCCGCCGCACGATGGCCACCCCCGTGGCCTCATCGGGGAAGTCGGTCTGCACATTCTCCAACGCAGGAATGGCGTTCAGAAGGGCCACCCCACCTCCAGGGACGATCCCTTCCTCCACCGCCGCCCGCGTCGCCGACAGGGCGTCCTCCACCCGGTGCTTCTTCTCTTTCAACTCCACCTCCGTCCCCGCGCCAACCCGGATGATGGCCACCCCACCAGCCAACTTCGCCAACCGCTCCTGCAACTTCTCCCGATCGTAGTCCGACGTGGTCGTCTCAATCTCCGCCTTGATCTGGTTGATGCGCGCCTTGATCTGCTCCTCCTTCCCTTTCCCTCCTACTATGGTCGTCTCTTCCTTGGTCGCCACCACCTTGTCCGCCCGACCCAGATCCGCAATCTGCACCGAGTCCAACTTCCGCCCCATCTCCTCAGTAATCACCTGACCACCCGTGAGAATGGCGATGTCCTGGAGCATGGCCTTGCGCCGATCACCAAACCCAGGGGCCTTCACCGCCAGACAGTTCAGCACCCCCCGCAGTTTGTTCAGGACCAGCGTCGCCAGGGCCTCCCCCTCCACATCCTCGGCGATGATCAGGAGGTCCCGCTTCCCAATCTGCACCAGCTTCTCCAACACTGGAATCAGATCGCTGGCCGCAGAGATCTTCTTGTCGTGGATCAGAATGTACGGCTCCTCCAGCACCGCCTGCATCGCCTCAGCATCGGTGATGAAGTAGGGGGAAATGTACCCCCGGTCAAACTGCATCCCTTCCACGTACTCCGTCTCAAACTCCAGACCCTTCGACTCCTCCACCGTGATGACCCCATCCTTGCCCACCTTGTCCATCACCTCGGCAATGAGCTCCCCTATCTCCATGTCGTGGGCAGAGATGGCCGCCACATGGGCAATCTCGTCCTTGGTCTTCAACTCCTTGGCCTGCGCCTTGATCGCCTCCACCACCGCAGCCGTGGCCTTCTCAATCCCCCGCTTCAGAAGCATCGGGTTGGCCCCCGCCGCCACATTCTTCAACCCCTCGTTGACGATGATCTGCGCCAACACCGTGGCCGTGGTCGTCCCATCCCCCGCCACATCGTTGGTCTTGGTGGCCGCCTCCTTCAGAAGCTGCGCCCCCATGTTCTGGAACGGCTCGGGAAGCTCGATCTCCTTGGCCACGGTGACCCCATCGTGGGTGATGGTGGGAGCCCCCCACTTCTTGTCCAAGGCCACATTCCGCCCCTTGGGCCCCAGAGTCGTCTTCACCGCATTGGCCAGGGTGTCCACCCCGATCTTCAGGTTCCGACGCGCTTCCTCCGAAAAGACCAACTGCTTCGCTGCCATGTTCTCTCCCTCCTCTAGAACCAGGTTGGTGTCGTTGTGCAATGCTCTCGCCCCCAGAGAACCCCGGGGAAAACCCCCTGTCCTCTGGGCCTTCTCCCGTCCCCTACCGCTCAATCACCGCCAGGATGTCGGACTCCTTGAGGATGAGGACCTTCTTGTCCCCTTCCAGTTTGACCTCGGTGCCAGCATACTTGGCGAAGAGGACGCGGTCCCCCTCCTTGACGTCCATGGGCACCCGCTCACCCTTGTCGTCGCGGCGCCCAGGCCCCACGGCAATCACCTTCCCCTCCTGGGGCTTCTCCTTGGCCGTCTCGGGCAGGATGATGCCGCTGGGCGTCTTCTCCTCCTGCTCCACCGGCTCCACCACCACACGGTCTCCCAGAGGACGGA
>JBMFPD010000419.1:0-2034 GCA_049969295.1 Anaerolineae bacterium
ATCGGGCCGGTGCTGGGCGGGCTGGTGGTGGACTACCTGAGCGTGAGGCTCCTCTGGCCTCTGATGGGCGCACTGGGGGCGGTGGCGACCGGGGGCTTCCTCCTGCTGCACCGGGCGATGGGAGAGCGGTTCCGGGCACCTGTGGAGGCCCCCACGGGGACCCCGGGCCTGTAGGGGCTTAGCGTCGGTCAACGAATACACGAATGAGCCCGGCGCGACCGCAAGCCCTTCGTTTCTTCGTTCCCTCATTCGTTGATGGCGTGAACAGGGCAAAAGCACCCTGGGCAGGCCTGGTGCCCGCCCCCTACCTACCCCGCACCGCAGCCCGCAAGGGCACGAGCGCCTTCTCCTTGTCCCCAGAGGCAGGAGGTGGTATACTTCCTCCTGCCACGGAGGGAATTGCCCATGCTCGCCAAGATCGCCAGTTGCGCCACCCTCGGCCTGGACGGGGCCCTCGTAGAGGTGGAAGTGGATATCTCCCCCGGCCTCCCCTCCCTCACCATCGTGGGCCTGCCCGATGCAGCGGTGAACGAGAGCAAGGAACGGGTCCGCGCCGCGGTGAAGAACAGTGGCCTCCGGTGGCCTACCAGCCGCATCACGGTGAACCTGGCCCCTGCCGACCTGCGCAAAGAAGGCCCCGCCTACGACCTGCCCATCGCCGTGGGGGTGCTCATCGCCTCGGAACAGGCTTGGCCCGACGGGGCGGAGGGCGCGGCCTTCGTCGGGGAACTCTCTCTGGACGGGGCCGTGCGCCACACCACAGGCATCCTGCCCATGGTCGCCTTCCTCAAGGAGCAAGGGGTGCGGCGTGCCTTTGTCCCCGCGGCCGATGCGCCGGAGGCGGCCCTGGTCCAGGGGATAGAGATCTACCCTGTAGCGCACCTGACGGAACTGGCCCTGCACCTGCAAGGGGTGCAGCCCCTCGCGCCTTACCTCCCGGAGCGCTCCCCCAGCATGGAGGAGCCAGCCCCCTATCCCCACGACTTCTGCCACGTGAAAGGACAGGAGCACGTGAAGCGCGCCCTGGAAGTGGCCGCGGCCGGAGGGCACAACCTGCTGATGGTCGGGCCGCCCGGCGCCGGGAAGACGCTCCTGGCCCGGGCCGTGCCCTCCATCCTCCCCTCCATGACGGTGGAGGAGGCTCTGGAGGTGACCAAGATCTACAGCGTAGCCGGCCTCCTGCCGCCAGATGAACCTCTCATCCGCCACCGGCCCTTCCGGGCCCCCCACCACACCATCTCTTACGCCGGCCTGGTGGGCGGCGGCCACTGGCCCCGCCCGGGCGAGATCTCCCTGGCACACCGGGGCGTCCTCTTCCTGGATGAACTGCCGGAGTTCAGCCAGAAGGTGCTGGAGGTGCTGCGCCAGCCCCTGGAGTCGCGCCAGGTCGTCGTGGCCCGTGCCGCCATGAGCCTCACCTTCCCGGCCGACTTCATGCTCATCGCCGCCATGAACCCCTGCCCCTGCGGCTACTTCGGCGACCCGGTGCGGGAGTGCACCTGCAGCATGACCATGGTCAGCCGGTACCAGAAGCGCATCTCCGGGCCCCTCCTGGACCGCATAGACATCCACGTAGAGGTGCCCCGGGTGGAGTACGACAAACTCTCCGACGACCGCCTGGGGGAGCCCAGCGCGGCCATCCGGGCGCGGGTGGAGGCAGCCCGGCGGCGGCAGCGGGATCGCTTCGCCGGCACCGCCCTCTCCTGCAACGCAGACATGGGCCCGGCCGAGATCCGGGAGTTCTGCTCCTTGGACGGGGAGGGGAAGGCCCTCCTGCGGGCAGCCATGCAACAACTGCACATGAGTGCCCGAGCCTACCACCGGGTGCTGAAACTGGCCCGCACCATCGCCGACCTGGCAGGTTCGGAACACATTGAGACCGTGCACCTGGCGGAAGCCATCCAGTACCGGCCCCGCCAGGTGGGGTAGGGGGGCCCTTCCTCACCCACTCCTCAGCCCGCGCTCTCCCTGCCGCGGAGGGATAAGGGGTCTTTCCTGCAGGGAACCTCCCCGGCACCTCCCACCGGGCGCTCC
>JBMFPD010000420.1:0-2015 GCA_049969295.1 Anaerolineae bacterium
GCCGGGACACCTGCCGCAAGTACCACCAGGAGAGGAGGTCTGGGAGCCCTGCCAGGCGGCGCACAGCCAGCCGGAGCGGCAGGAGGTGTCGGAGCACGGCACGGTAGAGCCAGAGTTGTGCCTGGCCGAAGACGACATGGTGGTACCGTCCCCTGGCCGGGAACGCGTGCAACGCTGCGACCTGTCGTTCCTCGCACGGGGAGATGACGTGGAGGTCCAGGTCGCCGGCCGCCTCCGCCAGCCGGTAGATGTTCCAGGCGGGCGCGCTATCGGCCACCGGTGGCACAGGGTGCAGCCGCGTCTCGTTAGTGCCCACAAGGATGGCAATGCGAGGTCCCCCGTGCGAACGGACCTGCGTCATGCGGAAATCCTCTCCCCCACCATGGACAGCAATGCCCGTTTCAGTCCATCCCCATCCGCAAATGGGACACTCTCCACATGCACCTCATCTCGGATGAGTTGCCACCCGCGCTCCTGGGCCTCGGCGATGTCCAGCATCGCACAGGCCTCTCGGGCCCACCCCGGGGCTTGCCTCTCGGGCTCAGGCTCACCCACCACCAGCCGCACCTGCCCTGCCAAGCCCAGGAAGTCCACCAGGTAGCGGAGTTCATCCTCCTGGGGTCCGTGCCCCCAGAAGACCACCTGCAGGCGCCCCTCGCGGCACAGGGGGGCCAGGGCCCGCAGGATCAGGTCCGGGCCGTTCTCCCAACACCACGCGCCTCGGACCAACAGGCGCGGTCCCATGGGGGACACGTCGGCAGGGGCTGGACCCGCATGGGGTGGGACCGCCGGCTCCGACCTGACGGGGACTGGCCCGCGGCGCAGGGCCTGCCTGTAGAAAGCGAGGAACGCCTCGGCGTGCCGCAGGGGGTCAAAGAGGTAACGGGCAGTCTCGTAGGCCGCCCGCCGGACCCGCTCCATCAAGGCCCGGTCCCGCGCCAGGGTCAGCCGCTCCGGCCAGGTTCCGGGCTGCAATGCTGGCAGGAGAAAGCCGTTCTCGCCATCCCGAACCACTTCCGCTGTGCCGCCTACATTGGTGGCGAACACCGGATACCCCCAAGCCATGGCCTCTGCCATGGCGTTGCTGAATCCTTCGGCCACGGAAGGCTGCACAAAAGCATGGGCGTGGGAAAGGACCTTTTGTACGTCCCCCAGGGGGAGTTTCCCAAAGAGGGTCACCTCATTCTGCAAGGAAAGCCGCGCAACCCAGAAGCGCAGTCGAGCCTCATCGGGCCCCGAACCCACCACCGTCAGGTGCGTTTTCACGCCTCGCATCTTCAAGGTCTGCACGGCCACCAAGAGATCTGGGATAGCCTTGTGCCAATGCAATCGACCTACTGCCACTAGGTGCAGGTCCTCGGGGCCATCCGGTCCATAGGCAAGCGGGGCCAGTGGCACAGGGACGGTGGTGTAAATCGTCTGGCGCTCCAGGGGGCCCCCGGCCCATCGGTCACCAAGTCGCCCAAGGGCGTCACACACTGTGTGCACCCCTGCCGCTCCCCGAAGGGCTGCTCCCGTCTCCTGCGCGGCCTCTTCGCTGCGCAGGGGGAAAACCTGCACATCCGACCCCCGCAGGCTCACGGTGTAGGGAATGCCCAGCGCCTGGGGGATCCACCGCATCAGCGCGGCCAGGCTGGCCGTGTGGAAGTGGATGAGGTCCGGCCTCAGACGCTCAAAGAAGGCCAGGAGAACCCGGTCCCGCGGAGCCAGTGCTTCCGCGATGCGCCAAGGCCGAAGGAGCAGGTGCCGCAGACTCCACAATTTGCCTGGCCAATCCAGATGGTCAAAGTTGGGCATCACCAGGGCCGGGATGCGGTCATCCTCCTCGCCGATGCTGGCCCAGGACCGCTGGAACGTGGTTCCTTGCCGGGCCACCAAGCGCACGTCCAGCCCGGCTTCCCGCAGCGCGAGCACGTGCCGCTGGATGAAGGTTTCGGCCGGCCAGGAGTAGGTGAGTTCAACGATCCTCACGAGCCCGCAATTCCTTCGGGGATGCTAGAAGAGAGGTGGTCTGC
>JBMFPD010000421.1:0-1993 GCA_049969295.1 Anaerolineae bacterium
GACGGTGCCCCTGCCCCTGGGGGTGCTCCTCGCGTGTGCGGCGGCTTTGTCGGTTGCCCACGTGGGGCATGCCCGCCTGGCGGGGCCCTGGGAGGGGCTCCTGCAGGAGGTGGCCCCGTGGGAGGAGCCGGGGGACGTGTTCTTCCTCAACCGGCCGGAGGAGACGGCGGCCTTCAGCGAGGCCTACCGTGGTTCGGCCTGGGTGGTCGGCCTGCACGAAGGGGAGGGGGCCCTTTCGGAGCGCGCTGTCTGGTGGCTGGAGCGGACCCTGCACCCGGGGGCGCGGGTCTGGTGGGTGCCGGACTGGCGCCCTCCAGAGCAGAGCGCTGTGGAACGGGTGCTCATGGACCGGGCTTTCCGTGCCCTGGACTGTTCGGCAGGGGATCGCCGGGCGGTCCTCTACGTCGTGCCTGAGGCAGGGTCCCTGGCCGCCCAGGACGTGGAGGCCCCGGTGCCGGGTGTGGGAAGGCTGGCGCGGGCGGCCTGGACACGCCGCGTCCGGGCCGGGCAGCCCCTCCTGGTGGAACTGGTGTGGGAGGCAGGGGTGGTTCCGCCCATGGAGGACTTCGTCGTCTATGTGCACCTGCTGGACGCTGCTGGGACGCGCCTTGCGGGGCACGATGCGGGGCCTGCCCTGTGGCTGCGGCCCACCTCTACCTGGCGGCCCGGCGAGGTCGTGACGGACCGGCACGCCTTCCCCGTGCCGCGGGGCCTTTCGCCGGGGACCTACTTCCTCAAAGCGGGCCTCTACCGGGGGGCGACGGGGGAGCGCCTGGCCACGGCTTCAGGGGAGGATGGCGTCCTCCTGGGAGAGGTGGAGGTGCTGCCTGCGCCGTGAGCCTAGGGCGCGGGGACCGGGCGCACCTGGCCACCTTCCACCTGGAGGCAGTGGGCCCGGGCGCGGAACTCCGGCGTGAAGTCGCCCCAATCGGTGGTGGTGACGATGGCCTGGGATGCCCCGTCCAGGACCTGCAACAGGTACCTCCGCCGCGCCTGGTCCAGTTCCGACATGACGTCGTCCAGGAGGAGGACCGGGCTCTCGCCCGTCTGTTCCCGCATGACCGCCACCTCGGCGATCTTCACGGCCAGGGCTGCGGTCCGCTGCTGGCCCCGGGAGCCGTAGGTCCGCAGGTCGCGCCCCCCGAGGAGGAATTGGAGGTCGTCCCGGTGCGGCCCGGCCAAGGTGACGCCGGCCGCCCGTTCCCGTTCGCGGCTCTCCCGCAGAGCCTGCCAGAAGGCCTGGGCGACCTGCTCCTGCATCTGGAGGGATCTACCTCCCAGGGGAGAGGGGGTCTCCCCTTGCTCCAGGGGCAGGGGGACCGACGAGAGGTACTGCAGGTGGAGGTTCCCCTCAGGGCCGGCCAGGTTCCAGTGCACGCGGCGGGCCTCAGCATCCAGGGATGCGACGAAGGCCTGGCGCAGGGCCAGGACGTAACTGCCGGCCTGGACGAGTTCCCGGTCCCAGAAGGCCAGTTGGGCCGGATCGCCGCCGGCCTCCCGCAGGTGCCGCAGGAGGGCATTGCGGCGCTCCAGGACCTTGAGGTACCGGCTCAGGGCGTGGCAGTAGCGGTTGTCCATCTGGCACAGGGCGATGTCCAGGTACCGCCGCCGCCCGGCGGGGGCCCCGGCCACCAGGTCCACATCCTCCGGCATGAAGAGGACCACCTTGAGGATGCCCACGAAGTCCAGGGCCTTGCAGGGCGTGCCGTTGACCCGCACCTGTTTGCGGAAGGCTGGGCCGTTGGCCGTGGCGTTGCCGGTGGGTGCGAGGACCATCTCCAGGTGCACCTCTTCGCCCGCCTGCTCCCGCGTCAGGGAGGCTTCCAGGCGCGCGTAGGGCAGGGGCTCCCGTTCCGCGTGCCAGGAGAGCCATTCCCGGTCGGAGGGGGTGCGGGGGGAGCGCGCCGTCGAGAGGAGGGTGATGGCCTCCAGGAGGTTGGTCTTCCCCTGCGCGTTCGCCCCCTGGAGCAGGGTGACCTGCGGCGGGAGGTCC
>JBMFPD010000422.1:0-1979 GCA_049969295.1 Anaerolineae bacterium
AAGGGGGTGCCGCCGAAGGCGGCGGGGGTAGGGTGAGGTTCACCTCTCGGCATGGGACCACAAGGTCATCAGCCACCAACAAAAGGTGCAACCGAGTTGGTTCCTCGTGCAGGGCTGGCCCTTTTATAACAGAGGAAAGGCCATGACCGCTCTTCCCAGCGCAGAAGGCACGCCAGGAGGCGTGCCCTACGGTCCTACGGTCCGCCGTGCCAGAAGGCTGTCAGAGTTCTAGAAGCACGAGTCAGCCCTGCGGGGCTGGCAACGCAGGGAGCATCCCTTGTCGGTTGCCCATGTCCGCTCCAATCCGCTCCTGAAATCCGCGGACAGCTGTCCCTGGGCAAGCACAGGGCCTGTCCCTGCCGCTGCCTGGAGCAGGCGGGTTCAGCCCCGGGCAGCGAGGATCAGGCGGTCAATCTCTTCCACTTTGGCCTGTTCCCGCAGCCAGTATTCGGGGTCGCGCTGAGCGTCCAGTTCGGCCACCGTCTTGCCCTGCTGCTCCACCCAGGTGTAGTACTTGAGGTTGTGCCAGGCATTGCGGGCCTCGCGGGTCCCTTCCCGGATCCAATCCAGTTTCTGGCCGTGGAAGATGTGCACCAGGCGCACGGTGGCTTCCGTCTCGTCCATGGGGCCGTAGGTGGCGGTGAGATCGGCCATGACCGAGCGGTAGCGGTCTATGGCGTCGGTGCAGATGGTGACGATGAGGTCATCCCGCCCGAAGCCATAGAACCTGGCTGTCTTGATGGCCCCGAGGACGTTGCAGACCCCGGAGATGCCGAAGATGGTGGACATCAGGCGCACGTCGTCCTCGGGGATGCCGAAACGGGCGACCATCGTCTTCCAGCCTGCCTCTTCGGTGAGCAGTTGGAGGCCCTTCTTGCACTCCAGGTCGTCAATGCACATGAGGGCGTCCATGTTCATGACGTGGTGGATCCAGGTGACGTGCTTGTCGCCAATGCCCTGGATGTCGTGGCCGCCGTAGCCGTTCCAGTAGAGGGTGGGGCACTGGATGGGTTCCAGGCCGACGATGCGGTGGTCGGGCCAGACCTGCTTCAGGCGGTCGCCAGCGGCGATGGTGCCGGCAGAGCCCATGGCTGAGACGAAGGCGCTCACCTTGCCCTGGCCGATGCCCCGCCCTTGGAGCTCCTGGGCCAGTTCCACGATGGTGTTGCCGGTGACGTAGTAGTGGAAGCGGTAGTTGCCGAAGACCTCAAACTGGTTGAGGATGCGGATGCGCTCGGGGTCGCGGGCCTTCAGTTCCTTGCACTTGTCGTAGATCTCCTTGACGTTGCTCTCGCAACCCGGGGTCTTGATGACCCGCGCCCCGTACCGCTCAATGATCTGGAAGCGCTCGGCGCTCATCAGTTCCGGCAGGATGACGACGGAGTCAAAGGCCATGCGGCAGCCAACCCAGGCCCCGCCGATGCCGTAGTTGCCGGTGGAAGGCCAGACCAGGGTGTGGCGCGAGGGGTCCACCTCACCCGTCAGTTCCTGCTCCACCAGGACGGAATAGGCTGCGCCCACCTTGTGGCTGCCGGTGGGGAAGTCCTTGGAGTAGAGGACGACGATGGGGCAGTCCACTCCCGTCAGTTCCCTGGGCAGGACCATGTGGTAGATGCGGTTCTGGCCGTCCTTCCAGGTGATGTTGAAGAGGTTGATGGGGTCCAGGGGGTCGGCGTGGCGAGCGGCCAGGGCCTTTGCCCGCACCTCCGGGGCGATCTCCTCGGGGTGCAGCATCTCGCGGAAGGTAGGGCCCGTCACAAGCGTCTTTGCCTTGGGCATGGATTCCCTCTCCGTGAGTCAGATTTCGGGGGGCGGTCTGCCCCCTGCCGGCCTCCAGCGCAGGGGCTGGCAGGCCGATTATAACATGGGCCCGGACAGGCGTCAACGGGGAGGTGTAAGGGGCAGGGCTTTTCAGTTTTCTTACAGTGGTGCGAGTAGGCAGTGAGGGAGGTATCTTGAGGGTCCCAAGAGAGCCCGCC
>JBMFPD010000423.1:0-1975 GCA_049969295.1 Anaerolineae bacterium
GGTCTGCGACCTATCCCGCTACCACCGCATCCAGGCCACCCCAGGCTTCCGGGCCGCTGCGGAGTACGTCCTGGCGCGGCTCCGCGCCGCGGGTGTGGACGCGCGCCTCCACGCCTACCCCGCCGATGGCAAGACCGCCTGCTGGACCAGCATCCAGAGCCCCGAATGGGAAGCCCACGAGGCCACCCTGGACCTCCTGATTCCAGGGGAGCCACCCCAGCGCCTCGCCGACTTCAGCGCCTGCCCCATCGCCCTCATCCAGCGCAGCGCACCCTTTGACGGCGAGGCCGAGGTGGTGGACGTGGGCCAGGGCGACCGCCCGGAGGACTATGAGGGGCTGGAGGTGGCTGGCAAGGTGGTCCTGGCCGAGGGGGACATCCAGGGAGTGTACGAGCAAGCGGTGCGCCGTCGGAGGGCGGTGGGCATCCTCTACCACGGCCTGCGTCCCATCCCGCCTGTGCGGGAGCGGATAGACCTGCCGGACATGCGCCACTACACTTCCTTCTGGTGGACGGAAGGGGACGAGCCCCTCTGCTTCGGCTTCGTGCTGACGCCCCGCCAGGGCGACGCCCTCCGGGCCAGACTGCGGGAGAAGGCGGAGAGTCCGGTCCGCGTCCGGGCGCGGGTGGTGAGCCGCCTGTACGAAGGGACCTTCGAGGTGGTGGAAGGGTTCATCCCCGGCCCGTCCACAGAAGAGGTGGTCCTGGTGGCGCACCTGTGCCACCCCCGGCCAGGGGCCAACGACAACGCCTCGGGCTCGGCGGCCCTCCTGGAAGCGGCAGCGACCCTCCAGAGGCTCCTCCAGGAAGGGACTTTGCCCCCTCTGCGCCGAGGGGTGCGCTTCCTCTGGGTGCCGGAGATGACGGGCACCTACGCCTACCTTGCCAGTCGCGAGGAGGCCATCGGCCGGATGGTGGCCGGCCTGAACCTGGACATGGTGGGTGAGCACCAGGACCAGTGCGGCAGCACCTTCCTCATTGAGCGGCCCCCAGAGGCCATGGCCTCCTTTGCGCCGGAGCTCCTGGAGCGCCTGCGGGAGGAGTGCCTCGGCGGAGCACCCCACACTGGCTTCGTCGGCCCGGCCGGCTTCCGGCACGCTGTCTCCCCCTTCTCCGGCGGCAGCGACCACTACATCCTCTCGGACCCCACAGTGGGTGTCCCCACGCCCATGCTCATCCAGTGGCCGGACCGCTTCTGGCACACCACCGAGGACACACCCGACCGGGTGGACCCGCAGATGCTGGCCCGCGCCGCCGCTCTCGCCGGGGCCTACGCCTGGTTCCTGGGGCATGCCGGGCCGGACGAGGTGCAGTGGCTGGGCCACGAGATGCTGACCCGCTTCCGGGCGCGGGTGAGCCGCGTCGCCCAGGGCCTCCTCACCGACGGGATGGCTCTGGGGGACGCCGAAGCCCTCGGCAGGCACTGGCTGGCGACACAGAAGCGCCTGGCCTTCCTCCAAGAGCGGCAGGAGGCAGCCCTGGAGACGCTGCTGCGCCTGGACGCGGGGAGTGCAGAGGATGTGGCGAGGTGGCAGGCAGAGGTGAAGGCCTGGCGGGAGGCCGAAGGGGCCCGGGTGGGGGAGGCACTGGCCCGCCGGGCCCAGGCCCTGGGGCTGGAGGGGCTCCCCTCGCCCCCGCCTTCCGCGCCGGACGACTGGGAGAGGGAAGCAGCGCGCCTTGTGCCCCGGCGGCTCTACCGGGGGCCGGTCTCCCACCGGTTCCTCATGCGCCGGCTCCCCGCCGGAGACCGCGAGGCCCTGGAGGCCCTCCAGCGCTCACGCCCTGGCGGCTTCTGGGGGCTCCTCCCCCTGGCGGAATACTGGGCCGATGGAAGCCGTTCCATCCTGGAGATCGCCGATCGGGTGGAGATGGAGTCCGGCGAGCGGGATGTGGAACTCCTGGTCAACGCGTTCCGCGCCCTGGAGAGGGCCGGCCTGGTGGAACTGCAGGAGGTGGAAGGGGCTGGCGCACCTCAG
>JBMFPD010000424.1:0-1958 GCA_049969295.1 Anaerolineae bacterium
CTCTGTGTTCTCTGTGGTGTTTCCCCTGAGGAGCCGCGTTTCAATGAGGTCGGCCAGGCCCTGGACGTCGTCCAGGTCAAACTGAGGCACGTCCAGGGGGAAGCGCTGGTCTGAGACGATGGCGAAGAGTTCCCCCTCAGTGCAGAGGAGTTCGCGGCTGCGTTCCCGGCGGGAGACCTCTATCTTGGGGAGCGGCCCCCGCTTGTACCCCTCCGTCAGGACGAGGTCCACCCCGGCAATCTGGGCCAGGACCTCCTCCAGGGGGAGCTCTCGCTCCAGACGGCGGATGTGGGCCAGTTTGTCCGGCGCGGCGATGAGGACCTGGTCCGCGCCCGCCTGCTGGAAGCGCCAGGAGTCCTTCCCCGGAATGTCAATCTGGAAGCCGTGCACATCGTGCTTGATGACGGCAACGCGGTAGCCGCGCCGCTTCAGTTCGGGGATCAGTTTCTCCAGGAGAGTCGTCTTTCCCGAATCGGACTTCCCCACCACCGAAAGGGCTGGAATGTGCTCAACCATGCGAAGCCTCCGCGACCTCTCGTTCGTGGGGCACCCCTTGCGGGTGCCCTGTGCGGGCAAGCACGAGGCCTGCCCCTACCCCGACGGCCCGGGCGATTCAGCAGTGCCTGCCTGTGCTGGCATTCCCCAGACCTCGGCCACCGGGTCGGCCCCTTCCTGGATGAGGAGGAGCCCCTCCCACTGGCCTGGGCAGCGGAAGTCCCGCGCCCTGCAGGGCTGGGCGAGCCACCCATCCCCGGCCGGACGCAGGCATACGGGCACCAGGCGCGTGACGCCCCGCCGGGGCGGGACCTCCTCGGCCAGGCGGACCCGGAGCTGTTCCTGCAGGACGTGGCGTTGCCCACCCAGGCGGAGCACCGCCGGCCGCCCCAGCACCTCAAAAAGGATGCGGGCCGAAAGAGCCCCGCCAGGGAGGCAGAGCACGGGCACCCCCTGGACCAGGCCGAAGGCCGTCCCCCTGCCGGGGCTGACACCCAGTTCCGCGAAGAAGACCTCCCCCAGGTCGGCCACCGCCGCCACGGTGAAGTCAAAGGGGCCGTGGGAGGCCCCTCCCGTCGTGATCAGAAGGTCCAGGCATGCTGCTTGCACCGCCTGGCCTACAGCCTCGCGGAGGGCCCCGCGGTCGTCCCCTACGATGGGGAGCGGCACCGGGACGCCCCCTGCCTGCTCCACCAGGCGGGCGAGGAGCACGACGTTGGAGCACCGGACCTGGTGGGGTGCGGTATCCGGGGCATCCCAGGGGACCAGTTCGCTTCCCGTCGGCAGGATGCCCACGCGTGGCCTCCGCCAGACCCGGAGGGTGGCCAGCCCCTGGCTGAGCAGGGCGTCCATGGCGGTGAGGTCCACGGGATCCCCGGCCCGCAGGAGCACCTCCCCTTGCCGGACCTGCTCGCCGGGCTGGGCCACGCCTTCGCCCGGGGCCGCGGGGCGCGTGAGGGCCACTTCCTCGGCCGCGCGCAGGTCGCTCCCCTGGGGCAGGACGGTGACCTCCTCCCACGGGACGACGGCATCCGCCCCTGCCGGGAGGGGCGCGCCGGTCGCCACGGCGAGGGCCATCCCTGGCCTCACGCCACCGGAAGGCACCTCCCCCGCCCGGAGGATCCCTCCCACCCTAGGCGCACCGGGCAGTCCGGGCCTGCCCGGGCTGTGTCGGAGGAGAGCACGGCGAAGCCGTCCACCCGCGAGAGGGGGATGCGGGGCTGGTCCTCGCGGGCCAGGACTTCCTGTGCGGCCACCCGCCCCAGAGCCTCAGGCGCGGGGACGGTCTCCACCTCCTCCACCGGCCTCACTGTGGAAAGGATGAGGGACCTGGCCTGGTCAAGGTGCAAGGGGCTCCTCCTGCCCCAGAGGACGGGTCCAACCTGGGCGAGGGATTTCGCATAGCCTACCCCTCCGTTTCAGATTGGAAAACCTTTCTCCCATCCAATTGCCTCCAGGCAATG
>JBMFPD010000425.1:0-1957 GCA_049969295.1 Anaerolineae bacterium
CGGCGTGGGGGGCACAGGGGAAGGCGAAGGTGTGGCCGTTGGCAGAGGCGCGGTCTCGTCCGGGTAGAGGGCGATGGCGTCCACGAAGATGTAGTTGCTGCCCGTGCTCCGGTTGTGCTCCACCAGGAAGAACACGGTCATGACCGGGCCCTCGGCCCGCGCTTTGACGTCAATGTTGGGGCCTGGGGGTTCCCGGTTGAGAATGCGCCCCGGGCCCCAGTGCATGGGTCCCCAGATGACAGTGGGCGCGGTGGGGTCCGTGCCACCGGTGGGGTCCAGGCCCAGGCGGCGGCCAAAGGTGTCGGGTTCGTTGGGCGCGGCCCAGGCGATGCTGGCCCGGTACCCGGCCCCAGGGGTCACGGGGACCTGGGTGTAGAGGCCCGCAGTGAAGGTGCCGCCGTCGCTCCACATGCGCAGGCTGGGCGCGCCCCAGAAAGTATCCACGTCCTGCATGAAGGTGAGGTCGCCAGCGAGGATGAAGGCTGTCCACCCGCTGGGGATCTGGCGCGGAGGCGTGCCGTAGAAGGCGTCAAAATCGCAGACCTCCCGCGGGATGACGTTGGGCGGGTTGCAGGGGTCCGAGGCCCATGCGGAGAAGCCAGAAGCCCCCCATAGAAGGAGAGCGAACGCCAGGGCCAGAAGGAGTCCTTTGGGACCGTGAGGGCGTCGTCCGATGTCCATGGCCTCCAGTATAGGCCCTTTGGCCCTCTTCGTCAAAGCGCGCTCCTGGCGTGGGGTGCCTGGCCGGGCGTAGGGGAAGCGTAGGGAAAGCGTATAGCAGAACTGGACAATTTGACGTATAATATTTATGGACATGTAGATATATAAACATATGGGTGGCCCCAGGGCCGCAAGAGGACCTGAGGCTCTGGGCGTGAGGAGAGGAGGATCACGGTGGAATCAGCAGTGTTGGAAGCCATGCGAAGGCGCAGGAGCATACGCAAGTTCCGGGACCAGGACGTGGGCGATGAGGCGGTGGAGACCCTGCTGGAGATGGCCATGTACGCGCCGAGCCGCCTCAACAAGCGCCCGTGGCACTTCCTGGTGGTCCGCAACCCGGAGGTGCGGCGGCGGATCGCCAGAGAACTGCACGTCCACTCGTTCTTGGAGCGGGCGCCGCTGCTCATCGCTGTGGCGGCAAGGCCTGAGACGTCCCCCACCTGGCTCATGGACGTGAGCGCGGCCATCCAGAACATGCTCCTGGCGGCCGAAGCCCTGGGCCTGGGGGCTGTCTGGGTGGGGGCACCGGGCACAGCGGAGTGGGAACCGGTGGAGACCATGCTGCGGGAGATGCTCGCTATCCCCGAGGGAGTGCAGGTCGTCTCCCTGGTGGCTGTGGGCTACCCGGCCCAGGAGATCGCCCCCCACGAGAAGGACCTGCACTTTGACCGCACCCGGGTCCATTACGAGCGGTGGGGCAACCTGAAGGGGCTGAACATGCAGGATCTGCAGGGGGAGTACCTGCAGCATGTCCGGGGGAAGCGTGAAGAGGCTCCCGGGAGCGTAGCTGTAGAGCAAGAGGAGGGTTTGGCGATGGCAGAAGAGAAGATTCGGGTGGCGCCGGAGGTCTGTGCCTTTGTGGACGATGACCACACCACTTTGACCCTGGAGATCTCGCTCCCTGGCGTGGAGAAGGACTCCATCAACCTGCGGATGCATGCGGACAGTTTCGCCCTGTCCGCCCCTCGCCAGGGGACCAACATTGAGTACGTGGCTGCGGTGGCCTTCTGCTGCCCGGTGAAACCGGAAGAGGCAGAGGCGGTCTACGAGAACGGCCTCCTGCGGGTGGTCGTGCCCTTCAGAGACCTGATGGAAGACGCGGTGAAGATCCCGGTGAAATAGGGATCCATGCTCACGACAACAGAGTACTACGCCACACCGGTTGTTGACGATACGTCGTTCTGGCCAAGGCGACGGAGAGGTAGGGGCGCACGGCCGTGCGCCTTCCAACCCCACC
>JBMFPD010000426.1:0-1953 GCA_049969295.1 Anaerolineae bacterium
GGCATGTGGGCCTGGGGGAACTGCTGGTGCTGGGGTGCGCCTTCTGTTTCGCCGCCCACATCACGGCGGTGGGAGCCTTCGCGCCGGGCGGGGACGTCCTGAGCCTGACGGTGACCCAGATCGCCACCGTGGGGGTCCTGAGCGCGGCCGCCTCGGCCCTCTTTGAGGGGGCGCAGGCCGCGCCCCCGGCGAACGTATGGGGAGCGGCGGCCTTCACCGGGGTGCTGGCGACCTCCTTCGCCTTCGGCGTGCAGACCGCCGCCCAACGCTTCACCAGCCCCACCCACACCGCTCTCATCTTCGCCGCCGAGCCCGTCTTCGCCGCAGCCTTCGGGTACCTCCTGGCCGGAGAGACGTTGGGGGCGCGGGAGTCGGTGGGTTGCGCCCTCATCCTGCTGGGGATGCTCACCGCCGAAGCAGCGCCCCTGCTCCTGCGGGGGGACCAGCGGGGCTGAAAGGGCACCCCGATTTCTCCTCCAAAGCCAAAAGGAAGGCCAGGAAGCCCTCCTCCCAACCTTGCAGAACCTGCCTGCGAAACTGAGCGAGGGGGAAAGGGATCTGGTCTTCATTGTTGTGGGAACACACCTCTTCAGGATCGCCGAGGCGCAGAGGGACCTGGACCGGGCTGCCCAGGCCTGGCGGGACATAAAGGCCCTGCAACTGGAGGAATCCAACCTGGCGTGGATCCTGGCCGTGCGCCTGGTGTTCCTGATGGCGCAGGCCGGGGACTTCGCCCGCGTCCGCCAGTACCTGAAGCGGGTCCAAGGCCGCCGCAACCGGCTCCTTGCCGAAGGATACCTCCTCTGGGCCCAGGGCCAGCGGGACGAGGCCCGAACCCTCTGGGAACAGGCTGTGAAAACGGAGCCGGCCGAGGGAGATGAGGAAGAAGAGTTGCCCTACCTCCAGGCCCTCGTCATGCTAGGCCCCTCGCGCGTGCTCCTGGACTACCTCCCCAGTTGGGAAGGCCCCCAGTGGGAAAGGGAAATGTTCAGAGCCCTCGCTCTGGCGCAAGAAGGGGATCTGGACGGGGCCACCGCTGCGATGGAGCGCGGTGTGAAATGGCTAAGATCTGAGGAAATCCTGCAGCGGCAGATCCCTTTGCATTACAGGCGGCTCTGGAAGGACTTCCTCTCCCCAGAGGCCTGGGAGAGGCTGGAGCCCTTCTTTGCCCCGGAGCCTGCGTAGTGCTGGACCCCAGAGGATTCAGATCATCCGATCTTCCGAGCATCCCTCCCCCAGCCTCCTTCCGCATACGGGGAGGTGGCCCAGGGGGTAGGGCTGGGGGGTGCACGGCCGTGCGCCCCTGCTCCCCCGGCGCCCTGCTCCACTGTGGTGCAGCAGGTCCCGGCACCTGGGGCCTTATCCACGGCGGGGCCGGTGGCGCTCCTCGCTGTCCAGGAGGATGGTCACCGGCCCGTCGTTCTCCAGGCGCACCTGCATCATGGCCTGGAACTGGCCGGTCTGGACCGGCACTCCCTCTTCCCGGAGGAAGGCCACGAAGCGCTCAATGAGAGGTTCGGCCACCTCGGGGCGAGCGGCATGGGCGAAACTGGGCCGCCGGCCCTTGCGGGTGTCGGCGTAGAGGGTGAACTGGGAGACCACCAGGGCCTCGCCCCCCACGTCCAGGAGGGAGAGGTTGAACTTCCCCTCGTCGTCGGAAAAGACGCGCAGGTGGGCGATCTTCTGGGCCAGGTACTGGGCGTCGGCCTCTTCGTCCCCCTCCCGCACACCCACCAGGACCACGAACCCCCGGCCGATCTGGCCTACCGTCTCGCCGTCCACCAGGACGGCCGCGTGGTTGACCCGCTGCACTACTGCACGCATGGTTCCCCCAGCATCTGATGTTTACTTGTCCCGTCGGCACGCCAGGGCCGCCCACTCCGTTACGAAGAGCACGAAAGGTTCAAAGCCTCTCCAGTGCCGCGCCGCAGAGAAACGTCTGTGGTGCGGCAC
>JBMFPD010000427.1:0-1940 GCA_049969295.1 Anaerolineae bacterium
TCCATCATTCATTCTCTGTGTCCTTCGTGACCTTCGTGGTCCCATTTCCTGCCCACCGGCCAGCACCCTCCCGTGGGTTGCGCAGACCTCACCCCTCACCCCTGGGGATGGGGAGAGGTCCCCGACCCCAGCGCCCTCGCCACCTCCTCTGCCAACAGACACGAAATGAACCACCGCCGCTTGCCGCCACGGGTCCTGGGGATCTCCTGCACCCGTTCTACGACAACATCCACCCCCGACCCCACGTAGCGGCGCACTTCCTTCAAGATGCGCGCTTCCTCCTCGGCTGAATAGCGGGCGCTGGGCACCACACGCAGGACAATGCGGTCGGGCCGCTCCTGGACAAACTGGTACTGCTCCACCTCCGCGTCCATCATCAGCATCCCGAAGAAAGGCGAAGCCAGCACCTTCCCTGCCGAGGTGACGATCAGGTCGCTCAGACGCCCTTCCACCGCCCCCAGGAGGGGCAGGCCCCGGCCACAGGGGCACCGCTCCTCCGAAAGGACCCCCACATCCTGGATGTTGTAGCGGATGAAGGGCATGGCGTAGTTCTCCAGATTGGTCAAGACCAACTGCCCCCGCTCCCCTGGTGGCAGCGGGTTCCCCTCCGCATCCACCACCTCCACCAGGATGGACTCAGCATTGATGTGGTAACCAGGATGGTGACCGCACTGGGCCGCCACCTCCATGGCCTCCGCACCGTAGGCGTCGTAGACAGGGCAGGCGAAGGCGTCTTCTATGGCCTCCCGCTGGTAGGGGTACAGCGTTTCACCCAGGGTCAACACAGCCCGGAGGGGCAGCACCTCGCCCCCCTCCCTCAGGTAGGTGGCCAGGTAGTACATGCTGGACGCATATCCCCGCATGACCTCCGGTCGGAACCGCCGGACACGCGCCAGGTACTCTCCTGCGTTCTCCTCGGAGAAATCCAGTGCGGGCAGTTCCAGCACCCGGATCAGACGCTGCTCCAGACGGGCCAACCAGCCAGAACCGTGGAACGCCCCTGGCACGCTGCGGGTCAGGTTGGCGTAGGGCACGCCCGGCCGCAGCCCCGCCCAGGCCCAGTAGCGGAAGATGATGGCCCAGCGCCGCGCTTTCTCGTCCCGCGTCAGGTAGTAGCGGAAAGGCTCCCCTGTGGAACCACTGCTCGCTGACATGAGCAGGTCCCGCCTGTTCACCCCCGCCGCCACCGTGCCGTGGGGGAAGGCCGCCCGGAGGTCCTCCTTGGTGGAGATAGGCACCCGCGGTACGTCCTCCCACGACCGGATGTCGTCCGGTGCCACCCCCGCCTCTTCCATCCGGCGGCGGTAGTAGGGCACGCGGCGGTAGGCATGGTCCAGGAGGCGTTTGAACTTGCGCCACTGGAGGGCCCGCAGCTCCTCCGGCGACCACCACTGGCTTGCCTCCAACTCCCGCAGGTAGCGGGCCACGGGCATCCCCAGCGCCCGGCCCACGAGGGGCATCGCCACCCGCTCCAGAAAGGACGAATACGCGCTCATGCTTCTCCTCTCCGCGCAATCCGTTCCCGGAATCCGTTGCTAGCCCTCTTCCCCTCTCCGAGCCGGAGAGGGGAAGAGGGTTGGGAGATGGGGAGAGGTACGCCCCTCCGCTACCTCCCAGTACAGGGCGCGGTACTGCTCGGCCACCCGCGGCGGCCACCACCGCGCCAGGGCCCGCTCCCGCGCCGCCGCACCCATCCGGTGGCGCAGGGCCTCGTCCTTCAACAACCGCGATATCCGCTCCGCGAGGGCCTCCGGGTCCCCCGGGGGCACCACGAAGCCCGTCTCCCCGTCGGCCACCATGTCTGGCACGCCCCCCACGGCCGTCGCCACGGCCGGCCGGCCGGCGGCCATTGCCTCGCAGAGGATGCCTGGTGCCGTCTCCTGGCGGGACGAAAGGAGCACGGCACCGCACTCCTCATACGCCCGCACCATCCCCGCCCG
>JBMFPD010000428.1:0-1906 GCA_049969295.1 Anaerolineae bacterium
CCCTGTGCCACCAGGGCCCGCACCAGGTTTCCCCCCACGAACCCCGACGCACCCGTCACGAAGACCTTCATCTCAACACCCGCCGCAGACGCGCGAGGGCCCCCCACCACCACGGCCGCCCAGGCGCTGGGGCCAGGGACACGCCCCGCAGGATGGCCTCCCACTCCCGCACGGCGGCCTCGTCCGGGAGCGGCACCCCTTCCTGCCAGAGGCGCGTGCCCGGGTAGCACACGAAGCGCTTGACGTGCAGGTACGATGCACCCAGGTCCTCCAGAAACTCTGCCGTCCGGCGGACGTCCTCCGTCGTCTGCCCTGGCAAGCCCACCATGACGAAGGGGCGGAAGGGGAGGTCCGCAGCGCGGCTCGCCTCCCGCGCCCGCCGGACCGCCTCCAGGTAGGCCGCGGCCATCCCCTCCTGCACCCGGCCCAGGGCCGAGAGGAGCCGCGGGTCCGCGCTCTCCACCCCTACCTTGATGCTGCCACAGCCGCCCCGCCGCAGGATCCGCAGGAGGCGCGCCTCCACGAAGTGCTCGGGGCGCGACTCACACTCCCAGAGGAGCCGCACCCTGGCCCGTGCCAACCCTTCGGCGATGGCTGTCGCCCGCGCCCCGTCCCGGGCGAAGACCGGGTCCCGCAGGATGACCCGCGGCGGCCGGAAGGCGCGGGCCACGTGCACCAGTTCCTCCACCACTTCTTCAGGGGGCCGGGCGCGGAAGGTCCGCCCCTGCCCCACGGCGTAGGGACAATAGGCACACCCGTCGGGGCAGCCCCGGCTGGTGAGGGCCGTCAGGAACGGATACCGCTGCCACGGCAGGAGGTCCCAGGCTGGCACGGGCAGCCCCTCCAGGGCTTCCCGCCGGCCCTCCTCCGAGAAGCCCGCAAGGCCCAAGGCCCGTGGCAAGAGCGCCCCCCGCGCCCCGTCCAACAGGGCCTCCACTGCCCAGGGCGCGTAGAGGTCGCCATCGCCCACGGTCCACGCGTCGGCGAGGCGGGTCACGGCCTCGCTGGCCCAGAGGTCCGGCACGGCCATGAGGACCAGCACCTTCAGCCCCGGCCGCGCCTCCCGCAGGGCCCGCAGGAAGGCAGCGTCCGCCTCCGCTGTGGCCCAGGAAGCCAGGACCACGGCCGCTTTTGCCTCCTGAGGGAGGCGGTCCAGGGCCTGCGACAGGGCCAGAGCCTCCCCTGGGGCATCCACCACCCGCACGGGCCAGCCCGCGCTCCGCAGGGCCCCCGCCGCCACCGCCAGCGCCAGGGATGGGTAGCGAAAGCCCCCCTCTCCCGGCAGGAACGCGCCCAGGCCCCCCGCGCCGTCACGGTTGGCCGTCGTGCCCGGCGGCACAGGCGGGTCCACCAGGACGACCAGGCCGCGGCTCACCGCCCACCTCCTTCCCCCACCGGCAGCCGGAAGACCAGGTTCAGGCCGTTCCCGCTCTCGGCCTGGTAGACCACCTCCAGGCCCGGGGGCCGCTGCACGGGGTCCAAAAGGTACGCGAGGTGCGGCTTCACCCGCGTCAGTTCGTAGGCATCGGTGGCCCAGTACGCTGCGCCATGCCGCTCCGCGTACCGCAGGATCTCCTCATACGAGGCGTGGGGCGCGGGCGCGTACCTCCGCCCGGCGTAGAGGGGCACGGCCAGGTCCCGGGCCATCACCACGGCCTCCGGCGGCGTGTGCTCCCGCAGCCACAGCCCCATCTCCTTGTGGCCGAAGTCCAGGGTGGCGCGGCCGGCCGCGAGGGTCCCCGGCCACAGGGCAAGGAGCAAGAGGACCGCGCCTGCCCAGGGGAGGAGCCCCACCCAGGCCGGCCCCTCTCGCCCCGCCTCCCCGTGGAGGATGGCCCCCCACGTCCCCCTGAGCCACTGGCCGAGGGCCTCCGTCCCCGCCGCAGCCCAGAGCAGGAGGACCGGC
>JBMFPD010000429.1:0-1881 GCA_049969295.1 Anaerolineae bacterium
CGCCACGGCCACGCCGAAGAGGAACGGCCCCAGGAACTCCCCCACCCCGGTCACCAGGAGCGCCCGCCGCGGCGACATGGCCCGCGAGGAGATGACTGTGGCCACGATGTTGGCGCTGTCGTGGAAGCCGTTCAGGAAGTCAAAGGCGACCGCAGCGACGATCAGGGCGACGAGGAGAGGGGGAAGACCCCACATGGCCAGCGCTGCTCCCTGCTCAGAAAAGTCCTCTCACCCGGTTCTCCAGGCCCGGGCCAGGTCGGCGAAGGTCTCGGCCACGTAGTCCAGGTCGTCGGACGTCAGGTGCTGGTGGCACCCCAGGTAGAAGCCCCGCTCCCCGAGGTACTCGGCGTTGGGCACCCGGCCGGCATAGGCCTCGGCCAGGTGCGCGTAGGCCGGCTGCTGGGTGGGGATGCTGCGGAAGAGGGGTCGCGTCTCAATCCCCCGGGCCGAAAGGAGCGCGCACCACGCATCCCGCGAGAAAGGGGCCTCCGGCCGCACCACCAGGGGATATCCCAGGTACCCCACCGCGTCATCGTACTCGGGCAACTGGAACCACTCCTCCAGGTCCGCCAGCCGCTCGTTCAGGCCCCGCACGTTCTCCCGCCGCGCCCGCAGGATGGCCTCCGCCTCCGCCACCTGGGGCAGGGCCAGCGCAGCCTGGAACTCCAAGGTCTTGAAGTTGAACCCCACCAGGTCGTGGACGAACCATCGCGGCAGGTCTTCTCCCGTGCGGTAGACGCGCCCCTGGTCCTTCAGCCGCCGGGCCAGGCCGTCCACAGCCTCATCGTCGGTGGTGATGGCCCCCATCTCCCCGGCCTGGATGTTGTGGGAGATGTAGAAGGAAAAGATGCCCAGGACGCCCAGGCTGCCCACCCGCCGTCCCCGGTAGACAGAGCCATGGGCCTGCGCCGCGTCCTCCACCACGGCGACGCCGTACCGCTCCCCCAGGGCCAGAAGGCGGTCCATGGGCGCCGGATAGCCCATCAGGTGCACCGGCACAATGGCTCCGTACTCGCCCGGTCGCCCCTCCGCCAGCAGCGCCTCCACCTGGTCCGGCAGGAGGTGGAAGCGGATGGGATCCACGTCCACGTAAACCGGCTCAAACCCCGCATGCCAGATGGCGTTGCTGGTGGCAATGAAGGAAAGCGCCGAGGTGATGGCCTTGGTCCCGCGGGGGAGCCCCAGACGGTGCCGCAGGGCGAGGAGCCCGACCATGAGCGCGCTGGTGCCAGAGTTGGTGGCAACCGAGAACCGGGAGCCGACGAACTCAGCCCAGGCCCGCTCAAACTGGGCCACCCTGGGCCCTTCGGAGATGCGGCCCGAGTCCAGCACCTCTTGGACCAGGCGCCGTTGCTCCGGTGAGGCGACGAACTCCGCGATGGCGACGCGTCGCATGGCCTTCATCCCGTACCGTGAGGGCGGCTCATGCACCGCCCTCTTCCAGGCCGAAGACCTGCCGCAATTGCCCCTTGCAATCGTGGTGCACCAGCGCCACCACTTTGTCCCCCGGCTGGAGGACGGTATCCCCGTGGGGAAGGACCAGCCCTCGGCCCCGGTGGATGGAGACCAGGACACACTCCTTGGGGAGGTCCAGGTCTTTGATGGCCCGCCCGGCCACGGGCCCCCCGTGGTTGACCACCAGTTCCACGAACTCCGCACCGGTCACGCGGCCCAGCCGCAGCCGGTCCGCCCGGTGCTGCAACTCCACGCGCCGGGCGATGGCGATGTTGTAGGCTCGCACGATGTCGTTGCGGCGTATCCAGCCGACCAGACGCCTGGGGTCCTCGCGGCTGACCACGGGCAACTGCCCAATGTCCCGCACGCCCATGCGCTTGAGGGCTGTCCAGAGGGGCTCGTCCGGATAGGCCACCACCAGAGAAG
>JBMFPD010000430.1:0-1845 GCA_049969295.1 Anaerolineae bacterium
GTGGGCGATTCCGCTCCCTACGGCGTCTATGTCCCTGTGGATCGCTGGCTGGGGGAACTGGCCCTGGCGGCAGGTTTCCACGCCTACCGCTTTGAGAAGACCCGCGATCGGAACGTCAAATGGAGGAACAGGAAGCACCGCGTCCCCCTGCACGAAGGACGCCTATGGGTGGAGGGATGAGTTGGTCAACGTCGTAGGCGCGGGACAGGCCTTCGGACAACGGCTTGGCAAACTGATAGAAGACGAAATCCACCGCGTCGTGCACGACTGCCTCTATGGAACCGACTTCCAGTTCATCCCCAAAGGGCAACTGGCAGACCTCCATGGCAAGATGTGCACGCATGATGGCCTAGTCGTGGATCGGGAAGGCCGTCCCTACGTGGTGATTGAGAGCAAAGTCATCCAGAAGGCCAAACATGCTACGGAGAAGGCAGCGAAAGTCGCCAGAGAACATCCTGCTCTCAAGCGGGCCCATCCCACACTCCGTTCCTCCATCGCCGTACTCGCGGGAGACTTTCACGAGAGCCTCTGCGTATGGTTGAGGCCAGTGGCGCGCACGTGCTGTTCATCCCGCAAGAGCACCTTGCCTCGGTCTGCCTTCAGTACGGAATTGAGGTTCTCTGGGAGGATAGCCAGGCAGCCGCGTACGGTGTAGCAGCACTGGAGAGATACAACGCGCTAACTCCCGAGGAACGAAAGGTCTTGGGCCAGCGCATCCTGCAGCCAGTGGTCGCGCAGCTACGGGAGGTCGTCACGACCGCGATCGCTGAGGTGCCAGAGAATCCGGTGATCGGCGTATGGGTGGACATTTTCTTCAAGAGGGGAGAGATCGGACACCACCAGTTCGACAGCATTGAGGCCGCCCTGGACTACCTTCGTTCATGGTCCCAGTGAGAACCGCTCATCCAGTTCTCACCGCCTCGGCCACCCGCTCGCCCAGTTCCCGCGTGCCCACCTGCCGCATGCCCGGCGACATGATATCCGGCGTGCGGAACCCCTGCGCCAGCACTGCCTCCACCGCTCCCTCCACAGCCCGGGCCTCCTCCTCTAACCCGAAGGAGAGGCGCAGCATCATGGCCACGCTGAGGATCGTCCCCAGGGGGTTGGCAATGCCTTGCCCGGCGATGTCCGGCGCGGAGCCGTGGACCGGCTCGTAGAGGCCCGGCCGCAGGCCATTGGCCCGGACCTCAGCCCCCAGGGAGGCTGAGGGGAGCATCCCCAGGGAGCCGGCCAGGACCGCCGCCTCGTCCGAGAGGATGTCGCCGAACATGTTCTCCGTGGCCACCACGTCAAACGAGGCCGGCCGCCGCACGAGGTGCATGGCACAGGCATCCACATACAGGTCCTCGCAGGCCACGTCGGGGTAGTCCCGCGCCACCTCGTGGGCCACCTCCCGCCACAGGCGCGACGAGGCAAGCACGTTGGCCTTGTCCACCGAGGTCAGCCGTTTCCTCCGGCTCCGGGCCAGGTCAAAGGCCACCTGCAGGAGACGCTCTATCTCCTCTTCCCGGTAGAACAGGGTGTCCACGGCCTCCCGGCCCTGCTCCGTCGCACGCCCTGGGGCTTGCCGTAGTACAGGCCCCCCGAAAGTTCCCGCACGATGACCAGGTCCGTGCCGGCCACGACCTCCGGGCGCAGGGGCGTGGCGTGCTCCAGCCCCGGGTAGGCCCGCACCGGCCGCAGGTTGGCGAAGAGACGGAGGGCCTGCCGGAGGCCCAGGAGCCCCTGCTCCGGGCGCACAGGGGCCTGGGGGTCGCTCCAGCGGGGGCCACCCACCGCCCCCAGAAGGACCGCATCGGCTTCGCGGCAAAGGGCCAGGGTCTCCTCCGGGAGGGGGGAGCCGGT
>JBMFPD010000431.1:0-1826 GCA_049969295.1 Anaerolineae bacterium
CGGAGCGCGGCCTGGGCCTGCGCCAACGCAGCTTCGGCCGCGGCCACAGCAGCCCGGGCGGCAGCCTGCTGGGCCCGGGCGGCCTCCACCGCGGCTTCGGCCCGGGCCACGTCCGCCCGGGCCGAGGCCACGGCTGCGTCGGCGGCAGCCAGTTCCTCGGCACGAGGACCCGCCGCAAGCCCCTCAAGGCGCGCCTCAGCCGCTGCGAGCGCCGCCTCCGCCTGGGCCACCTGGGCCCGGAGGGCAGATTTCTCCAGACTGGCCAGGACCTGGCCGGGCTGCACCTCATCGCCCAGGGCGACGGTCAGGGTCTCCACGGGGCCGCTCAGGGGAAAGGCCAGCGCTGCCCACCGCGCTGGGGCCACCACGCCGGTGGCCGAGGCCACCTGGGCCCGGGGGACGTCCGCAGGAGGCTCCGCCGCGGTGCCTGTCTGGGACGAGGCGGCAGGGGCCGTGCACCCAGCGACCAGGCCGAGGGCCAGCACTGTCAACAGGGCCGTCCAGAGCCTCTTGCGAGCCATCCTCTCCTCCTCTATGCAAGCGATGATGCTATTCATACCGCAATGCCTCCACCGGCCGCAGGCGGGTGGCCCGCCAGGCCGGGTACAGCCCGCCGAGCACGCCCGCGCCCAGGGCCACCGCCACCGCGGTCAGGAACAGGCCCAGGTCGTAACGGGCTGCGATGAACCCCTTAACCAGGGGGATCTGGTTCAGAGCCCAGGTCATGCCCATGCCCAGGGGGATGCCCACCACGGCCCCTGCCAGGCCCAGGGCCAGCGCTTCCCGCAGGATGGTCCCCAGCACCCGGCGGCGCGACCACCCAAGCGCCCGCAGCACGCCGATCTCCCGCGTCCGCTCCAGCACGCTCATGAGCATGGTGTTCAGCATGCCCACCGCGCCGATGAGGATCGCCAGGAAGGCGATCTGCCCCACCATCTGCTGGCCCTGCTGCATGTCGGGCATGTTCTCCACGAACTCCGAGGTGAGGGAGACCTGGATCTCCGGGAAGTGGGCGTTCAAATAGTCCCGCACGGCCTCGGCGCGGGAGGGGTCCCGCAGTTTGATGGCGTACCAGGTGACCTGGCGGGGCTTATCGGCGAGGATCTGCGCGTCCCGCAGGGGGACGACCACGGCGTTGTTCTCCCAACTGATGCCCGTCTCGTAGATGCCCACCACGCGGAAGGTGCTCTGGAGGAGGCGCAGGGTGCTCCCCACCTTCAGGCCCAGGGTCTCGGCCAACTCCCGCCCCACGATGGCTTGCCGGGAGGCGGAAAGGGGCTCGCCCTCCACGATGCGGAAGTGGCGGATGGCGAACTCCTGGGGGTGGTACCCGAAGACGATGATGAGGGGCACCTTCTCGCTGCTGGCCACAGCCAGGACCATGCCGGCCACCGCCTCCACGTCGGGCAGGGCGGCGATGCGGGCCCCCACCCGCTGGTCAATGGAACTGTAACTGGTGTCGGAAACGCCGGCTTCCATAGCGGCCAGTTCGGCCTGATCCCGGGAGAGGACGTCGGTGACGATGTCGCCCACGGCACGCATGATGCCCCCCAGGGACACGATGGCGGCGATGCTCATGCCGATCCCCAGGAGGGTGAGGGCGGTGCGGGTGCGCCGCCGCCACAGGTTGCGGACCGTCATGCCGCCGGGGATGGCGCGGGGCATGCGCACGTCCCCGCCCCCCTCGTAGCGGAGGGCCTCCAGGGGCACCAGGCGGCTGGCCCACCAGGCCGGGTAGAGGCCCCCCACCACTCCCAGGACACCCACGGTGATCCCGGCCCCGATGAAGAGGATCGGCGAGAAGCGCGCCCCCATCGCACCGAAGT
>JBMFPD010000432.1:0-1808 GCA_049969295.1 Anaerolineae bacterium
CCCGCCGCACCCCGATGCGTGGCGTGATCTTGTTCCACATGGCGATGAAGGGCACGCACAGGAGGAACGGCAGGGCGAGGAGGAGGGCCTCCTGCTCGCCAGGGCCCAGCGTCATGCCGAAAACGGTCCCCTTGCTCGTGATGCCCAGGGCGTACTTCCGCCAGAAGGGGAGCATGGCCGGGAGGGCAGTGAAAATGTACTCCTTGGCCAGGTCCGCGATGATGAACCAGCGGAAAGCCCGGTTCTGGAAGCAGGCCTTCAGCGAGTCCCACAGGGGCAAGGGCTTCTCGGGGACGTGCGAGAGGTCCTCCTTGACCCCCACGACGGAGATCAGGTAACCGATGGCCGTGAACGCACCGATGACCAGGCCCATGGTGACGAAGCCCAGGTTCTCCGAAAGGATGGGAGCCAGGATGAAGGCCAGGAGAAGCGCGATGACGGCCAGGCCCTCGCGGACAGAGGCGACGGCAGAGCGTTCTTTCAGGTCAGCGGCCAGTTCGGTGATGAGGGAGTTGTAGGCCATGATGACCAGGGTATAGATGCCGTCGTAGAGGAAGAGGAAGGTGAAGAAGTAGAGGGCGATGAGGGCTGGGTTGTGTCGCGGGGGCGTCCACAGGAAGAAGAAGGCGAGCCCCAGAGGGACAGCCCCGAAGAGGACGTAAGGCACGCGCCGCCCCCAGCGGGAGCGGGTGCGGTCGCTGACCTGCCCCAGCAAGGGGTCGTTGATGGCGTTCCAGATGGCAAAGAGGGCCCATACCACCTGGGCGAGGACAGGGTTGAGGCCAATGACGTCCAGGTAGAAGAACTGTATGCGGTTGTTGAACACCTGCTGACAGACCGTGTTGGCGAAGTTCCCCATGCCGTAGGTCCACCGCTTCCAGGCCTTCATGGTCGTCTCACCTCCTGGATTGAGCATGCGCCGCAACCACCCGACTCTTGGGAGAACGGTCCACCACACCTCCGGTTCACTCCATAGGCCCCCTCCTTTCCATCCACCTGTTCTGCATCACAGCCCCAGCATGCGGTCCAGGTAGTCGTGCAGGAAGGCCCTGAAGGCCGCGATCTGCTCAGGGGCGAAGGGGTCGGCCTGCCCCACGTTCCAGGGGAGGGGGCCGCCGGTGAAGTAGCCGTAGAGGAGCCAGGTGAAACTGATGAGGAAGAGGCGGATGTCGGGAAGAGGGGCGCGGATGGTGCCGACCTGGCGGGCCCGCTCCAGGAGGTCGTAGACCATCTGATAGAGGGGCACGGAGAACTCGGCCTCTATTTCGTCAAAGCGGAACTCCCGTTCCAGCCAGCGGCGGACCCAGAGGCGGGGCACTTCGGGGCTTTCCAAAGTCATCTCAATGAGGGCGTCTACCAGGCCCTCCAGGAGGTTGCGGAAGGCCGTGGGGTCCTGGATCACCGCGTCATCCACGTGGCCAGCGAAGCGGGAGACGACCTCAAACTCCCGCAGGAAGAGGCGGTGGAAGACCTTGCGGTAGAGTTCCTCTTTGCTGCCGACGTGGTAAGCGAGGGTGGAGACGTTGATGCCTGCAGCGGAAGCGATGGCGCGGGTGGACGTGCCGTGGAAGCCGTACTCGGCGAAGAGGATGGTGGCCACGCGCAGGATGCGCTCCAGAGTGCTGACCTGCTCCTCTTCCGAAGGCGGTGGGGACATCGTCGCCCTCCATCAAACGATTGATTGAATCGCTAGATCTATTATACCACAGGTTGTCAAGAGGGGGGACCGTTGCGTTGCGGTTGCATCTTGTGCTGGTGAGTCGGGGACGCGGGAAGACCGACCTCTCCCATCCCCCACCCGCTTCCCT
>JBMFPD010000433.1:0-1790 GCA_049969295.1 Anaerolineae bacterium
GTGGCCACGGACTTCAGCCCGCGGGTCCTGCGGCGGGACCGCCGCCTCCTGGAGCATCTGGGCCTGCGGGAACGGGTGAGCCTGCTCGCCCTGGACGCGCGGCGCACCCCGTTCCGTGATGGGGCCGTCGCCACGCTGACCTCCAACCTGGGCCTCCCCAACATAGAGCACCCGGGGGACCTCCTCCGGGAACTGCGGCGCGCCGTCTCCGGGACCTTCTACGCCATCTCCCACTTCTACCCGGAGGAGGACGAAGCCAACGGCCAGGTCATCCGGGGGGCGGGGCTGGAGGCGCTCCTTTTCCGGCGCCCGTGCCTGGAGGCGTTCCGTGCTGCGGGGTGGGAAGTGGACGTCGCCAATGCCTGCCGGAGCCGCGCCCTGCCCACGCCCACAGGAGTCCTCCTGGAAGGGGCTGGGATTGACGCCCTGCCGGTGGCCGAGACGACCCTGGAGTGGTGCACGCTGGTGGCGCGGTCCTGACCTCACCCCTACCCCCCGTTGGGGGATGGGGTGAGGTCTACCTCGGAACTCCCGCGATGTGCAGCACAAGCGTCGGCAGGGCGTTGGCCGTGGCGTGCGCGCCCCACGGCCCCGCCAGCGACCCGGTCCGCCACCGCAGCCAACCGGCCAGCACCCCGAACAGGAAGATGGAAGGCCAGTGGACCCACCCCTGGGCCAGGTGCCACGGATGGCAGGCGAAGAGGACGGCCTGGATGCCGATGGCAGCCCACGGCGGCACCCAGGAGGCGAGGCCCTCCTGCAGGTAGCCGCGGAAGAAGGTCTCCTCCAGGAGGGGGATCACCACCAGAGCGTTGAGGAGCCAGGCACCCCAGGCGACGAGGGGGCCAAGGCCGGGCCAGCGCTGCGGCCCCCAGAGGGGGAAGACGGTGAGGACGTCCACCAGCCGCCACACCGCCCCAGCCAGGATGCCCCACAAGGTCCAGCGGAGCGACTGGTCCCCCCGGTAGCCCAGGGAGGCCAGGCTTCCGCGGCTGGCGAGGACGTCGGCCAGGGGCAGGGCCAGGAAGCACGCGCTCCAGACGATCCCCCACTGCTCCAGGCAGGCGCGCGCCCGGAACCCGCCCAGCAGGTACGCCCCGTCCAGGAGGAGGATGAACCCCAGGGCGACGCCCAGGCGGGGGAAGGAGGTCCGGGGCCGTTTGGCCCCTCGCGGCGTCCAGGGCGGCATGGGCACCTCCGACAGGGGGTCAGGGTGCGCTCTTCGGCTGGTCCAGGGCGGCACGGACCAGGTCCCGGTCCGAAGCATAGGTGAGGCGCTCCAGGGCCTCCTCAGGGGAGAGCCAGGCCACGGAGCGCACCTCCCAGTCGTGGGAGCCGGCCTGTTCCACCGGCTCCATGAGGAACCAGCGCACCGTCTTCTTCACCAGTTGTCCGCCGTGGCGGAACCAGTACTCGGCCTTCGGCAGTTCCCTGACGATGCGGCAGCGGTAGCCGGTCTCCTCCTCCACCTCCCGCAGGGCAGCCTCCTGGGACCGCTCCCCTTCTTTCAACAGGCCCTTGGGGAAGGTCCAGACGACGTTGCCCTTGAGGTCCGTCGTCTCCACCACGAGGAAGCGGCCCCCGGCATCCCGCACCACGCCCCCAGCCGAGTATTCAAACCGCGCCTTGGGCATCCGATGACCTCCGAACCCTCCTCACCCCTACCCCCTGGCCCCCTTCCCTCCCCGACGCGGGGAGGGAAGGGGCCGGGGGATGGGAGAGGTGCGTCCCCACCTCACCCCTTCTCCCGTTGGGGGATGAGGGTGAGGTCCCATCACAGGCGGATGGGG
>JBMFPD010000434.1:0-1789 GCA_049969295.1 Anaerolineae bacterium
GGCCTGGTGGGCGTGGCGGTCAAAGCCGGCGCGGCCGCGCTCCTCATGGGGGGAGGCATCACCCTGGCCCTGCCCTGGCTGGAGGGCTGGCTGGGGCCGTTGGGGACCCTCGGCGATCTGCTGCTCGTGGGCGTGTGCGGTGCTGGGGGAGCAGGCTTCTACCTGACCCTGGCCGCCTTGCTGGGCCTGGAGGAGATGGCCTTGCTCCGGCAGGCCGTCGCCGCCCGCTGGTTCCGCAGGGGGTGAGGTCGCCTCACTATTCAGGAGGGGAGCGATATGCCTGAGAGCACCTTCAGGGTTGCGACTTTCAACGCCAATTCCATCCGCTCCCGCATGCCCCTCATCCTGGACTGGCTGCGGGAGCACCAGCCAGACGTCGTCTGCTTCCAGGAGACCAAGGTCCAGGATGCCGAGTTCCCGGCCGACCCCTTCCGAGGGGCGGGGTACCACGTCGTCTTCCGCGGCCAGAAGGGGTACGCGGGCGTGGCCACCGCCTCCAGGGAGGAGCCCCGGGATGTGGCCTTCGGCCTGGACGACGGCGGGGACCCGGACGAGGCGCGCCTGGTCCGGGTCACCGTGCGGGGCATCCCCATCGTCAACACCTACGTGCCCCAGGGCCAGTCCCCCGACTCGCCCCAGTTCCAGTACAAGTTGGCATGGCTGGCGCGCCTCAGGGACTACTTCCAGCGGCACTTCTCGCCGGAGGAGCCGCTCCTCTGGGTGGGGGATTTCAACGTGGCCCCGGAGGAGATAGACGTCCACGACCCCAAAGGCCTGCGGCTCCACGTGGACTTCCACCCTGAGGCCCGTGCCGCGCTGGAGCGGGTGCGGGCGTGGGGCTTCGTGGACCTCTTCCGGCTGCACCACCCCGGTAAACCTGGCCAGTACACCTTCTGGGACTACCGGGTGCGGGGCGCGGTGGAGCGGGGACTGGGCTGGCGGGTGGACCATATCTGGGCCACCCGGCCCCTGGCCGAGAAGTGCACGGGCGCCTGGATAGATGTGAATGCCCGCCTGAAGGAGCGGCCTTCCGACCACACCTTCCTAGTGGCGGAGTTCGCCCTGTAGCGCCTCCTGGCCGCGCCCTCACCCCTGCGCCCGGCGCAGCCAGGCCTCGTAGACCTCGCGCCGGCTCCAGCCGGCGAGGGCGGCTACCTCGCGGAGGGCGGCCTTGCGTTCCATACCGGCCGCGAGGAGCCTCGCCACGGCACGGCAGACCTCTTCCTCGTCCCAGCGGCGGGCCTCCCTCGCCCGGTCCACCACCAGGGTGAACTCGCCCCGCGGCTCCTCCGCCTGGAAGCGCACGAGCGCCCCGGAGAGGGTCCCCCGCCAGACCTCCTCGTGGACTTTGGTCAGTTCCCGGCACACCGCCACCTGCCGGTCGCCGAGGACCTCCAGCATGTCCTTCAGGGATTGGACCAGGCGGTGAGGGGCCTCAAAGAGGACCAGCGCCGCGGGGACATCCCACACCTCTTGCAGGGCTGCCCGACGGGCCTGGACCGCTCGTGGCAGGAACCCCAGGAACAGGAACCGCTCCACGGGGAGGCCAGAGGCCGCCACTGCGGCCAGGACCGCCGAAGGCCCTGGCACAGGGACGACGCGGAAGCCCTGCTCCAGGGCGGCGCGGACCACCCGGTAGCCGGGATCGGAGATACCCGGCATGCCTGCCTCGGAGATGAGGGCCACATCGCCCTGCTCCAGAGCCTGGAGGATGGCCTCCAGCCGCGCCAGTTCGTTCACTCCCAGTAGGAGAGCACGGGGGTCTCAATCTGGTACTTCTGGAGAAGCC
>JBMFPD010000435.1:0-1780 GCA_049969295.1 Anaerolineae bacterium
GGTCCTGGTGGTGGACGATCACTCTCCCGACGGCACCGGGGAGATCGCCGATGCCCTGAGCCGGGAGCACCCCGGCCGGCTCCACGTGCTGCACCGACCAGGCAAGGGCGGCCTGGGGACGGCTTACATCGCCGGCTTCAAGTACGCTCTGGCCCAGGGGGCCGAGCGCATCGTCCAGATGGACGCGGATTTCTCCCACTCTCCGGCCTACGTCCCCCTCCTGGTGGAACGGACGGAGGAGTACGACGTGGTCGTGGGGTCGCGGTACGTCCCAGGGGGGAAGCTGGACGAGCGCTGGGGCCTCGGGCGGTACTTCCTGAGCTGGTGGGCCAACAGCGTCTACGTGCGCCTCATCCTGGGGCTCAAGGTGCGGGATGCCACCGCGGGCTTCAAGTGCTGGCGACGCGAGGCCCTGGAGGGGATTGACCTGGACAGCATCCGCTCCAACGGGTACATCTTCCAGGTGGAGATGGCCTATCTGTGCGAGAAACTGGGGTACCGGGTCCTGGAAGTCCCCATCTACTTTGAGGACCGCCGCATCGGGCGGTCCAAGATGTCCATGCCGGTGAAACTGGAGGCCGCATGGAGGGTGTGGGCTCTGCGCGGCCGCTACAGGGACCTGACGCCGCGCGCCCGCCCCTGACCCCCTATTCCCCTGGCTCAAACCGGTACCCGATCCCCCGCACGGTCAGGATGTGCAGGGGGCTCCTGGGGTCCGGTTCCACAGCCCGCCGCAGCCAGTGGATGTGCACGTCCAGCGTGCGGGTGTCCCCCATGAAGTCCGTATCCCAGACCGCCTTCATGATCTCCTTCCGGGAGAGGTCCCGGCCTGGGTGCCGCATGAGGAAAGCAAGGAGTGCGCACAGCCTGGGGGTCAACCGGTGCTCGTTCCCGCCGCAGGTGACCTTTCGTTCCCGCAGGTTCAGGGTCACGTCGCCCTGGCAGAGGATGCCAGCATCTGTCTGCAGGAACTTGCGGATGCGGTACATCAACTTGCGGACGGTGATGGGCGGGCTGAGGTGGAAATCGGCCACGCGCGCCCAGGATGCGGGAGAGTCCGTCACCACGATGAGGGCCACGAGGTGCCGGCTGCGCCGGAACCTCGCGCCGTCTCGCCTCGCATCCGCGTCTGGGGTGGCGGCGTCCAGCACGACGACGTCTATCCGGCGGCGGCGGAACACCTTCGTCCCCTGGTCCACCGTGGGGGCATGGAGGAGTTGCACCCCCTTCTCCTCCAATGGAGGCCTCAGCCGTTCCACAACCGCCTTGTCCGGCGTGATGAGCAGAAGCCGCATCAGGTCAGAAGTCCCTCACGCCCTCCGCACCTGTCGCCTTCCACCGGGCTGGCCAGCACTCCCCGGGCTTCCGCTTCCGACACAGGCTGCAGGGTTTCTGGGTCAAACCCGACCCACCGAATGCCGGGGACACCGGCGAACCGCCTCGCCATCACCTCCAGGGCCTGAGGATTGTTGTCAATCAGGATGAACCTCCGTCCCAAAAGGAGGCACGCCTCTCCCGTCGTCCCGCTGCCGGCGAAGAAGTCCAGGACCAGGTCACCCGGGTTGGAGGAAGCCTGCACGATCCGCTTGAGGATGCCCAGGGGCTTCTGGGTGGGGTACCCCGTGCGCTCTTTGCCGTTGGTGGGCACGATGGTATGCCACCACACGTCCGTAGGCATCTTGCCCCGGCGGGCCTTCTCCGGCCCGACCAGCCCGGGGGCCATGTAGGGGATCCGCTCCACCGCCTCCGCGTTGAAGGTGTACCGTGCTGGGTCCTTGAC
>JBMFPD010000436.1:0-1760 GCA_049969295.1 Anaerolineae bacterium
AGGCCGTCCTCTTCGTGGGGGAGGGGGACCCTCTGGAGGTGCTCCAGCCATGCCTGGAGCGGGGCCTCCTCCCGGTGCACGTGGAACCCGGCGCGCTGGCCCGTTGGGGCGAGGAAGACCTGGCCCGCTTCCGCGCCGTGGTGGTGGACGAGACGACGGTGCCCGAGGGGACCCGAGAGCGCCTGGAGGCGGCGGTGGCGGATGGGATCCAGGCCCTTTCGGCCTGGGAGCCAGGGCCGGCGGCTGGGCCCGGAGGCCGAGCCACCCTGGCGTGGACGCGTCCCAGCCCCACGGAGGTGCAGGTCCACGTCAGGACGGAGGCGGACGGCTGGCTGGAGGTGGCCGAATCGTGGTATCCCCACTGGGGGGTTGAGGTGGACGGACGGCCGGCGCGCCTCCTGCGGACGAGCGTGGCGTTCCAGGGGGTCTGGGTGCCGGCCGGGGAGCACGAAGTGCGCTTCGTCTACCGCTGGCCGGCCTACCTGTGGGGAAGCCTCGCCCTCTCGGGCCTGGGCTGGCTGGCCTGCCTGGGTGGCTCTCTTTGGGGGTGGCGGAGGGGGGCAAACCGATGACCGGGCCTCTCCAGAGCCTTGTGCGCGCGGCGCGGAACCGGCGGGCGTGGACCGACGCGCTCCTCTTGGCGGTCGCCGTCCTGTGGTTCACTCGCGGTTGGTGGCAGGAGGGGCTGCCCATTGGGGACTTCCAGGGGATCGCGGGATGGACCTGGTACCTCTGGACCTCTTTGCGGGAGTGGGGGCGAGTCCCGGAATGGAGCCCCTACTGGTTCAACGGGGGTACCTTCTTGACTCTGTGGCCGCCTCTCTCGTGCTTCCTGGCGCTGCCCTTCGTGGCCCTCTGGGGGCTGGTGGCTGGGTTCAAGGTGTTGTGGGTGGCGAGCACGGTCCTCTCGGGCTGGCTCATGTACCTGGTGGCCCTGCGGGTGCTGCGGAACCAGGATGCAGCGCTGGTGGCGGCTCTGGTCTACGTCCTCCACCCGTTCCACCTGGGAGAGGTGGCTTTCTACACCCACACCGAGGCCATTCTGGAGTTTGCGGCGATCCCGCTCCTCTTCTACTGCTACTGGCGTGCCCTGGAGGAACCGCGCCGCCGCTGGCCGGTGGCGGCGACGGCCCTCCTCCTGGCGGCGACGCTCCTCGCCATCGGCGCGGAGTTCACCACGCTCCTGGGGCTGGGGCTTGTGTGGCTCTTCCTCTGGTGGGCAGGCTGCCGTGCCCTGGACAGCTGGCAGGGAGGAGGCGGAGTCCCTTGGAGGACGCTGGGACAAGGCTTGGCGCGGTCCGTCGCCATCGTCCTGGCCGCGGCTGGGCTGGCGGCATTCTGGGTGGTGCCGTTCATGGAAGACGTGCCCCATGCGGCCTTCATCTCCCCGGAGGAGTCCCACGCCTTTGCCCTGCAGGCGTCGCTGGACGACCCGGTCCTGCTCCTGGACCGCGCCGGGCAATTCTTGCGGCCCACGGCGCCGGCCCGGGTGATGCAGGATGCCTACGGCCTGCCGGAGCAGGGGGCCGCGCCGTATGTGGGGCTTTTCTATCTGGGAGGGGTGGCGCTAGCGCTGGCCCTCGTGCCCTGGGTGCTGCGCCGGGGCGGGGCGCGGGGCGTGGCAGCCTTCTGCGGGACGGTGGTGGTCGGCGGGCTGTGGCTTTCTATGGGCTCGTATTCGCTGTACGCCGTCACCTTGAACACCCACAACCGCCTCCACTGGCTCTGGAATGGACACCTGGGGGTGGGGGAAAGAGCCC
>JBMFPD010000437.1:0-1758 GCA_049969295.1 Anaerolineae bacterium
CCTCGCCCGGCCGGCCAGGAGCCACCGGTCCAGGGACTGGTAGTACACGGACCTCCTCTCTGCTTTCAGGGCGGCCAGGTGACGGTCCAGGGTTTCCAGGAGGTCGCGGCTGCGGCCTTTGGGCGCAGCGAAGCGCAGTTCCACCGGGCAGCAGAGGATGGGGGTGAGGCGCACGTCGTACTTCGCCTCGTGCTGCCCTCCGTAGAGGCGGGCCACGATGCCTGCCTCGGCCTGCCCCCCTTCTACCAGGCGGAAGACCTCCCCGTAGTCCACCGCGGGGAGGACCTCTGGCCTCACGCCGAAGCGGGCGAGGGTGTCCATCAGACCCCTGGTGTAGATGTCCTCGGGGACGGCGGCGAGGCGGCGGTCGTCCAGGTCCAGGACTGACTCCACCTTCACCCCTGGGTGGGCATAGACCTGGCCCCAGTTTGCGAGGACCGTCTCCCTGGTGAAGTCAAAGCGTGCTTCCCGTTCCGGCGAGTGGGCGATAGCAGTCATCAGGTCCAGGTCGCCCCGTTCCAGGCGGGCCAGGCAGTCGGGCCACTCGCACCAGACGTACTCCAGCCGCCAGCCTTCCTGCCGCGCCACGTGCTCCAGGAGGTCCACGTAGAGGCCCCGGGGCTGGCCTTGGGAGTCGGTGAAGACGAGGGGCTCGTTCTCGTAGATGCCGATGCGCACCGAGCGATCGGCGTAGAGGGAGGTGGCCACAGGAAGGCCCACAGCAGGAGGATCGCCAGGGCTCTCCACCATCTCGCCATAGCGGCCTCTCTCCTGCAGCCTGGACGCTGCGCTGGGGCGGCCGGCCGGGAGAGGCAAAGGGCCCGCGGTGCGGCAGGACCCGCTCCAACCCCCCAGGCCAGAGGTCTCTAGCGTGCGGCAGATGCCTCGGCTGCTGCTGCGCCACGGAGAAGGCTATCTGCAGTGCGGCACGTCGGTGCCGCCGCGATGCATGCGTCCTCCTGCCGTTACAGACGTTCTCCTTCCAAGGACCTCATGTCTCTTCCCAGGACCAATCACCCCAGCCGATGAGGAACTTCTTCCACTCAGGATACGCCTGGTAGCGGGGGTTGCCGAAGAGATACCGCAGGGAGGCCTTGGGCTCGTAGGGGGTGCGCAGGAGGGTCATGCCAGCCTCCCGAAGGGTCTTGCCCCCTTTGCGGCGGTTGCACTGGGGGCAGGCGCTCACCAGGTTCTCCCAGGAGTAGGTCCCTCCGCAGTGGCGCGGGACCACGTGGTCCACCGTCAGGTTGGTGGTCTGGCGGCCGCAGTACTGGCAGGTGTAGTTGTCCCGCCGGAAGATCTCCTTGCGGTTGAGTTTGACGCGGGGGCGGGGCCGGTGGACGAGGTACCGCAGGCGCACCACGGAGGGGAGAGGCAGGGTGGACGAAGGGGTGTGGATCACGCCGCGGCCGTTTTCCACGATCTCCGCCTTGCCGCTGATGATCATGACCATAGCCCGCTGCCAGGAGCAGACGTCCAGCGGCTCGTAGTTCTGGTTGAGGACAAGCACAGCAGAGTCCAGCACAGCGATCACCCCTCGGAGGCGACTTCTCAACGCCCCCTCGGTGCTACAGTATAGCACGGCGATACGCAGAGCGCAAATGGACGCGTCGTCCGACTCGGCCTGGTGGCCTTGTGGATGCCATGTCCAGTGGTCAGGCCGTCCGTTGCGGTTGCATCTTGTGTTGGGGAGTCGGGGACGCGCGAAGACCGACCTCTCCCATCCCCCCACCCCCTTCCCTCCCCGATGCGGGGAGG
>JBMFPD010000438.1:0-1748 GCA_049969295.1 Anaerolineae bacterium
TCGTTGCTCAAGCGGATTGAGAAGGCCCAGCAACCGGTGGCGCAGACCAGCCGCCTGGAGGAACTGCGGCAGCGGCGGCCGGGCAGCGTCTCACCCAAAGATACATACCGGGACCTCAAGAAGCGCATCCAGGAACGCCTCATCGCCGAACTGGACCCCAAGGCGGACATGGCCGATACGGCCGAACTGCGGCGCACCATTGAGGAGATGTTCCAGGCCCTCCTTGCGGAAGAGAACATCGTCCTCAGCCGTTCCCAGCGCCAGGAACTCTTTGAGCAGATCGTGGCCGAAATCCTCGGCTACGGCCCCATCCAACCCCTTCTGGCCGATGACACCGTGACGGAGATCATGGTCAACGGGCCGAAGCAGGTCTACGTGGAGCGGTTCGGCAAACTGGAGAAGACGGACATCACCTTTGAGGATGAGGAGCACCTGCTGCGCATCATTGACCGCATCGTCTCGCCCCTGGGGCGGCGCATTGACGAATCCTCCCCGATGGTGGACGCGCGGCTGCCGGATGGCTCGCGCATCAACGCCGTCATCCCGCCCATCTCCCTCGTTGGCCCCACGCTGACCATCCGGAAGTTCGCCCGCATCCCCATCACGGCGGAGGACCTCATCAAGTGGGGGACCATCAGCCCGGAGGCGCTGGAGTTCCTGAAGGCCTGCATCGTCGGGCGGATGAACATCGTCGTGTCCGGAGGCACTGGCTCCGGCAAGACGACGCTCCTCAACATCCTCTCCGGCTACATTCCGGATGACGAGCGCATCATCACCATTGAGAACGCCGCAGAACTCCAGTTGCGGCAGGAGCATGTGGTGTCCCTGGAGTCCCGGCCTCCCAACATTGAGGGGAAGGGGGCCATCACCATCCGGGACCTGGTGATCAACGCCCTGCGCATGCGCCCGGACCGCATCATCGTCGGCGAGGTGCGCGGCGGCGAGGCCCTGGACATGCTCCAGGCCATGAACACCGGCCACGACGGCTCCCTGACCACCTGCCACTCCAACAGCCCCAGGGACACGCTGGCCCGCCTGGAGACCATGTGCCTCATGGCCGGGATGGACCTGCCCCTGCGGGCTATCCGGGAGCAGATCGCCTCGGCCCTGGACCTCATCGTGCACCAGGAGCGCATGAAGGATGGCTCCCGCAAGATTGTCAGCATCACCGAGGTGCAGGGCATGGAAGGCGACGTCATCGTCCTTTCGGACATCTTCCAGTTTGAGCAGACGGGGGTGGAGAACGGGAGGATCATCGGCCGGCTCAAGCCCACGGGCATCCGGCCCAAGTTCATGTCCCGTCTGGAGGCGGCCAACATCTACCTGCCGCCGGAGATCTTCGGGATCACCATGCGGTACCGTTAAGCGTTGGGGCGAGCCTCTGAGGACGGGATGAGGAAGGAGGAGCAGGACCTGTGAACCCAGCAGCAGTGGTCATCCCGGTCATGGCCGGGCTCTCCATGTTCCTCGTCTTCTTCGGGCTGAGCCGCACCTGGGGGGCTCAGACGCTGACCATTGACGAGCGGCTGGACCGGTATGCGACGCGGCCGGGTGAGGTGGAGTTGCCCAAGAAGGAGAAAGGCTCTCCCCTCGGGGCGCGCCTGGAGAAGGCCCTGGCCGGCAAGGGGTTTGCCGAGAAGACGGCCCGAGAACTGGCGCGCGCAGACCTCAAGCTGACCGTCTCGGAGTGGGTGGCGCTGAACGTGATCTGCATGGTGGCCTGCTTCTTCCTGGGCTACCTCCTCTAC
>JBMFPD010000439.1:0-1730 GCA_049969295.1 Anaerolineae bacterium
CGGTGGCCACCTGGTCCACCACGCCCCCCACCTCCTTGACCGGTGGGAAGAGCATCTCCATCCCCTCGGCCGCCTCGGGGAAGGGGTTGGGGCCGGCGATGTCAAAGGCCACGGGTGTGGCGACGGCTTCTTCGTAGGTCAGCCAGCCCCGGCCGGCCTTCAGGGCCTCCATCTCGGCCAGGATGATGTGCATGTGCTCCGTCTCGTCGTTGGCCAGGCCCTGGAAGAACTCCCGGGCACGCCGATCGCGGGCGTGGTCCACGGCCGCGGTGTAGAAGCGGTAGCCGTACCACTCAGTGACCGCAGCCCTCTTCAGGGCCTGCAAGGCTTCTTCGGTTGCCTGTCCTGCCATGAGAGCGTACCTCCTGTGCTCAGGGTTGAAAGGTCAGGGATCCGCCTGCTTGGATGGATGGTGCCCGCCTCACACCTCCGCCGCGCGCGGGACGAGCACCCCTTTCGCCCGGGCATCCTCCCACAGGGCCAGGGCGAACAGGTACGAGGAGAGGCGGTTCAGGTAGGGGAGCACCTGGGGGTTCCCGGGCCACCCCTCGTGGACCAGACGGGCGACGGCCCTCTCCGCCCGCCGCGTGACACAGCGGGCCTGGTGCAGGAAGGCCCCTGGCAGCGACTCGCCCGCCAGGACGAACCCCTGCAGAGGGGGGAGTTCCGCTTCCAGCGCATGGATCTGCTCCTCCAGCCAGCGCACCCGGTCCGCCTGCAGGAGGGCCGGGCTCTCAGCGGCCCTTTCGGGTGGGCGGGCCAGGTCCCCCATGGCCAGGATGAGGTCCCGCTGGACCTGCTGCAGGCCGGCCGCGGTCCGGGGATGGCACCCGCTGGCCCGCGCCAGGCCGATGGCGGCCGAAGCCTCGTCCACCGTGCCGTAGGCCTCGGGCTGCAAGGCGTGCTTGGGCACCCGCCCCCCTCCCCAGAGGGAGGTATAGCCGTCATCCCCCTGGCCGCTGAAGAACCTCTGTCGCGCGCGTCCAGACATCCCTTCGCCTCCTGAGAAGATTCTACCACAAGAAGGGTGTCATGACAAAGGCAGGGCCCTGCTCCCAAAGCCGGGCCCTGCCTCCAAAGGACGCTGCTGTTCCCGACCTCTCACGGCACCCAGTAGCGCACCACCAGTTTCGGCCGCTCGTTCAGGTTGGCGTGCTCCGACGCCCGGAAGCCGTACTCCACCTGCGCTTCATTATCCCCAGGGATGCCCTTCAGGATGAGACCGTAGTTGGTGGAGGGGTTGGCCACCCACCCCTGGACCATGTCCCGCACGTTCCACCTGAACCACTCAAAGATCCGGTCCACCAGAGCGCGGTCCCCCAGTTGGTCCAGGTAGTCAAAGCCCGAGGCGCGGGCCCCCGGCGCAGTCCAGGCCACCCCCGCGTCCGCCAGAAGCCAGGTGGCGTTGGGCTCCGACCAGGGCCTGGCCATGGGGTAGGCGTTGAGGTGCATGCCCCCCATGTTGGTGCGGTCGGTGCTGAAGAGCTGCAGGTCCGCCGAGACGATCTGGGCGTTGGTCGGGATGGAACTCAGGTCAAAACGGATGAGGATGGAGGCATGGTCGTACGACCGCGCCACCAGGCGGTCGTTGGTCCCAAAGGGGATGTTGGGGTACCACTCGTGGATGTAGGTGTCCTGCACCCCCGCGTAGCCATCCCTCCCCTGCTGGAAAGTCCTGCGGACAATCTCGCGGGTCACCGTGGGCGAGGGGGTCAGAGTGGGCGTGGGGG
>JBMFPD010000440.1:0-1700 GCA_049969295.1 Anaerolineae bacterium
TGGACGACGGCAAGGACTACTACGAGATCCTGGGCGTCCCGCGGGACGCCAGCGAGCAGGAAATCAAGAAGGCATACCGCCGGCTGGCCCGCCAATACCACCCGGACGTCAACAAGTCGCCGGAGGCAGAGGCCCGGTTCAAGGAGATCAACGAGGCCTACCAGGTCCTCTCCGATCCGGAGAAACGGGCCGCGTACGACCGCTTCGGGCGTGCGGGCCTTTCCGGCATGGGCGGTTTCGGCGACTTTGGCTTCGGGGATTTCGGGTTCGGCGGCCTTGACGACCTCTTTGAGGGCCTCTTCGGCGGCTTCGGCCGGCGGACTGCGGCGCGCCGTGGCCCGGTCAAGGGGGAGAACATCCAGGTCACCCTCACTTTGGATTTTGAAGAGGCCGTCTTCGGCTGCGAGAAGGAGATTGAGGTCACCCGCCTGGAGACCTGCACCCACTGCCAGGGGACCGGGGCCGAGCCTGGCACGCAGCCTATCCGCTGCCCCCAGTGCAACGGCACAGGCGAGGTCCGGCGGGTGCAGCAATCCCTCCTGGGGTCTTTCGTCAGCGTCAACACCTGCCCCCGCTGCGGCGGGACGGGCGAAGTGGTGGTCACCCCCTGCACCGTCTGCCGCGGGGCCAAACGGGTCTCCGTCACCCGCAAACTCCTTGTGGAGGTCCCCCCAGGGGTCACCGATGGGACCCAGATCCGCCTGGCCGGCGAGGGCCAGCCAGGCCTGCGCGGTGGCCCGCCGGGAAACCTCTACGTCGTCCTCTCCGTGCGGGAGCACCCCTATTTCAAGCGCCGCGGTGACGACATCTACCTCCAACTCAACATCAACGTGGCCCAGGCCGCCCTGGGCGACAGGGTCCAGGTGCCCACCCTGGACGGGGAGGTGGAACTGACCATCCCGCCGGGCACCCAGACGGGCCACGTTTTCCGGTTGCGTGGCAAGGGCGTCCCACACCTGCGGCAGAACGGCCGGGGGGACCAGTACGTGGTCGTGCAGGTCGTGGTGCCCACCCGCCTCACCCCCGAGCAGCGGGACCTGTTCGTGAAACTGAGCCGCACCCTGGGGCGGGAGGTCGTGCCGCAGAACGAGAAGACCCTCTGGGAACGGGTGCTGGAGGCCATCGGCGATGCCTTCAAGCCCTGAACCCCCGGAGGAAGCCGGTCCCGTCCCGCCCGAGGGCCAGGCCTGGGTGGAGGTGAGCGTCACCAGCGCGTCCCCAGAGGCCCTGGCCGCCGCCGTGCCCCTTTTTGAGCGGTGGGGCCGGGGCGGCGCGGTCCTGGAAGAGGTCCCCGGCGAAGGCCAGGCTCGCCTCAAGACCTACCTCCCTGCCGACCCCTCTGGCGGGAAGGCCCGCGAGGCGTTGGCCCTCGGGCTCGCGCTCCTCCAGCACCTCTACCCGGACCTCTCTGAGCCAGCCTTCAGGCTCCTGGAGCCAGACCTCTGGGCCGAGGCCTGGAAACGCGCCTACCGGCTCCAGCGTATCGGCCGCACCCTGGCCATCGTCCCCTCATGGGAGGCCTATACCCCCCGGCCAGGCGAGCACGTCGTGCGCCTGGACCCGGGCATGGCCTTCGGGACCGGCCTCCACGAGACCACGCGCCTCTGCCTGGAACTCCTGGAGGCCTGCGTGCGGCCCGGGACGCGCCTTCTGGATGTGGGCACGGGCTCGGGCATCCTGGCCATCGCTGCGGCCGCTCT
>JBMFPD010000441.1:0-1698 GCA_049969295.1 Anaerolineae bacterium
TGGGGTTTGCGGGCAGGAACGGGAGCCTGTCCCTTTACTCAAAGGCCTTCACTTCTATCCCTGCCAGTTCCTCCACCACGCGGATAAGGCCGGAATGGTCCAGATCGCCCTGGCCAGAGACCACCATGCGCTTGAACATCTCGTGGACGAGGGCGGTGACCATGAGGGGCACGCCGTAGTCCTGCCCCGCAGCCACGGCGATGCGCATGTCCTTGTAGTGCAGGCGGCAGCGGAAGCCGGGCGTGAAGTCCCGCCGCACGATGCGCTGGCCGCGGTTCTCCAGGATGCCGCAGCGCGCCAGGCCAGCCCCCAGAACCTGCACGATCTTGGCTGGGTCCACGCCGGCTTTGGCCCCCAGCACCAGGGCCTCGGCAACGCCGGCAATGGTCACACCCACCAGGATCTGGTTGCAGGCTTTGACCGTCTGGCCCGCGCCAGGCCCCCCGCACAGGGTGATGTTCTTGCCCAGTACCTGGAAGATGGGGAGCACTTCCTGGAAGGTGGCCTCGTCGCCGCCGACCATGATGGAGAGGGTCCCCTGCTGAGCCCCCACATCCCCTCCGCTCACAGGGGCGTCCAGGACCCGCACGCCTCTCTCCCGGCCGATTTCCGAGAGCCGAACCGCCACCTTGGGGGAGATGGTGGACATATCAATGTACACAGAGCCGGGGCGGATGCCTTCCATGATGCCGTTCGGGCCCAGAGCGACCTGCTCCACGTCGGGGGAATCGGGGAGCATGGTGATGACGACGTCGCTCTGCGAGGCGACATCCTTGGGAGAGGCCCCTTTGCGCGCCCCCAGGGCCGCGAGTTCGTCCATGGGGAGCGTGCTGCGGTTGTAGACGATCAGGGGATAGCCGGCTTCCAGGAGCCGCTTGGACATGGGCTTGCCCATGATGCCCAACCCGATGAAGCCGATGGTCTTCTGGGTCATGCTGCCCTCCTCCAGGCCGTGTTGAGGTGAAAGCCTTGCGAGAGACCGGGAAAGAGCCTGAGCTCTCCTGGCGCAGCGGATGGCTCCCGGGCCTCCAGGGTGCCTCAATCCGCTCGCTCCAGGGTGATGGGGTCCCCGTCCCTGACTTTCTTGAAGACCTTGGGGTTCCCCTCCACCCTCCCGAAGACGTTGACCGGGCTCGCAGCACGCACTTCGTCGCCGCGGCTGACGGGCGTGCGGCCGAAGAAGATGCAGAAGGCCCGCCCGGGGGGCCAGTACCCCAGTTCGCCGACCTCCACCACTTCCCGCGCCCCCTCGGCCAGCCCTAGGGAGACGGGGATGGTGAAGTAGATCTCCTCGCCCCACGTGTTGGCTCGGCCCTCAATGGGCAGCGCGTCCCAGATGGCCTGGCTGGTGGGGCTATCGTCCAGCACGGCTGTGGCTTCCACCTTGCCAGAGCGGATTCGGATGCGGCGCATGGCAGTCCCTCCCTTCGCCTGAGGTCGTGGAGGCACGACGTGCCGTCGCGGCGTCATTATAGCCGAAGATGCCCCTCTGGACAAGGAGCAGGGGAGGGGGAACCCGAGGTTATCTCGTCACAAAGGGGAGGCCATAACCGCTCTTCCCGGCCAGGGGGCACGCCAGGAGGCGTGCCCTACGGTTTGCCTGCGGCGGCTCCCCTTCCCGCCCCGCATCGGGGAGGGAAGGGGGTGGGGGGATGGGAGAGGTCGGTCTTCCCGCGTCCCCGACTCACCAACACAAGA
>JBMFPD010000442.1:0-1669 GCA_049969295.1 Anaerolineae bacterium
GCCGGCCTCGGTGGGCTGGCCGCTCCGCACCAGGACCACGCCTCCAGCCACCAGATCCGCTTCCGTGCCGTTGAGGAGGGCACGCCCCAGGGGGGAGTCCCGCAGGGTGCGCAGGTCCTCGGCGTAGGGGTCGGTGGTGAGATGCTCGGCCACCACCCGGCCGGAGTCCAGGATGAGGATGCGGTCGGTCTGGCGCGCCACGTTGGGGTCGTGGGTCACGACGACGAAGGTGGTGCCCAGTTCGTGGTTCAGGCGGTGCATCAGGGAGATGATCTCCTGGGACCGCTGGGAGTCCAGTTCGCCCGTGGGCTCGTCGGCGAGGACGAGGGCCGGCTCATTGGCCAGGGCCCGGGCGATGGCCACCCGCTGTCTCTCGCCCCCGGAGAGCATATTGGGGAGGTGCCGCTCCCGCCCGGCCAGGCCCACCAGTTCCAGGAGTTCCCGGGCCCTCTTGCGGCGGGCGCGAGGGCTCATCCTGGCCTCGTAGAGGGGGACCTCCACGTTCTCCTCGGCGGTCAGGGTGGGGATGAGGTTGTGCAGTTGGAAGACGAACCCCACCGTCTGGGCACGGAAGCGGTCCAGGTTCTTCACCTTGGCCAGGTCCTGCCCGTCCACGATGACCTGGCCGCTCGTGGGGTGGTCCAGCGCCCCCAGGAGGTGCAGGAGGGTGGACTTGCCGCTCCCGGAGGGCCCCATGACCGAGAGCATCTCGCCCCGGTGCACCTGGATGCTCACGCCGTCCAGGGCGCGCACCTCCACCCCATCGCCATAGACCTTGACCAGGTCCCGCGTCTCCACGAGGATGTCGCCGTTCGCCTTCACTGGAGCCTCCTCACTCCACCGGGATATCCACAAAGGCGGTCATGCCCCAGCGCAGGGCGGGGTCCTGTTCCTCCAGTTCCAGGGTGACGGTGTAGTTGACCCCGCCGCCCTGTCCGCCGGCCATGGGTGCGATCCGCACCACACGGCCGCGGAAGCTCCTTCCGGGGAGCGCGTCAAAGGTGATGGTGGCCTCCTGCCCCACCCGCACCCGCGCCACGTCCACCTCGTTGAGGTCGGTGGTCTCCACCTGCAGGTGGCTCAGGTCGCCCACGGTGATGACCGGCGTGCCGGCCACGGCGAACTCGCCCCGCCGGATGGCAATGGCCGTCACCGTGCCCTGGATGGGGGAACGCAACTCCGCCTGGGCGAGGGCGGCCTGGGCAGCCTGCAGGGCAGCCCTGGCCTGGTCCACGGCGGCCTGGGCCTCGGCCTGCTGCGCCTCGGTGGGGCCAGCCGCCAGGAGGGCGCGTCGCGCCTCGGCCTGGGCCAGGAGCGCTTTGGCCCCTTCGTGTGCCGCCTCGGCCTGGGCTACCTGGGCCTGGGCCAAGGCCAGTTGCGCTTTGGCCCCCTCCAGGTTCGCCTGGGCCGCGGCCACGCTGGCCTTCGCCGCGTCCCGCTCCGCCTGGGTGGGCCTGCGGAGCAGAGCCTCGTACCGCGCCCTGGCTGCCTGGTAGGCCAGGGTCGCCTGTTCCAGGGCCAGGGCCTCGGGGAGCATCCCGGCGTAGGGCTGGTCCTTCACCCGGTCGTAGGCAGCCTGGGCCTGGCGCACTCTGGCCTCGGCCCCCTTCATCTCGGCCTCGGCTGCGGCCACCTCTTCGGGGAAGGGCCTTTCCTCCAGTTGACGGAG
>JBMFPD010000443.1:0-1643 GCA_049969295.1 Anaerolineae bacterium
GCTCTGGTAGGGCAACTGTGAACAGTTGCCCTACGGGCCGAATGGCCGACCTTGGAGGGCGCAAAGACCCACAAAAGTGCTGTTGACAAACCAGTAGCGTAAGGTGCGACGCACCTCCCAGGTGCGTCCACCTGTCCCCCGCAACCGACAGGAGATGGCTTCGCTCTCCGCGGGGCCGCCAGGGAATTCCCGTTTCTGGGTAGCAGGGCGCAGCGCGCCCGGCGAAGCAACCCGGCCGGAGGCCCAAACAGGGCGACTTTAGTCGGCACGAAGCGCAGCAGGTCGGATTGTCAATCCGACTTACGGATTCTCTGTTAGCGGTGAAGTCGGTTTAGGTGTATACTACGACCAGTCCCGTTATGAGATGAGGAGAGAACAAGATGGAGCGAGAGGTTCACAAGGCACACGGGGAGGAAGAAGAGCACAGGGGGCACGGGGAGCATGTGGCCCGTAAAGACCGCGGGGCTCATGCCGGGCACGTCGGTCACGAGGGCCCCGTAGGGCATGCCGAACATGTCGGGCGCGCGGCACCCGTAGCCCCCGCCGCTCACGGGAAGCCCAAGAGCCACGGCGCCGCCCACGGGGACCACACCGGCCACGAGGAGATGTTCCGTAAGCGGTTCTGGGTGAGCCTGGTGCTCACCATCCCCGTCCTCGCCTTCAGTCCCATGCTGCAGGAATGGCTGGGGTTCTCCATCCCAGCCTTTCCCGGCAGCCACTGGATTGGCCCCATCTTTGCCCTGATCATCTTCTTCTACGGCGGCCTACCCTTCATCCGGATGGCAATCCCGGAACTGCGCAACCGCCGCCCGGGGATGATGACCCTCATCTCTCTCGCCATCTCCGTTGCCTTCGCCTACAGCCTCTTCGCCCTGGTCGTCGTGCCCGGCACGGGCTTCTTCTGGGAGATGGCGACGCTGATCGTCATCATGCTCCTGGGCCACTGGCTGGAGATGCGCAGCGTCCGCCAGGCCTCCGGCGCCCTGGGCGAACTGGCGAAACTGATGCCGGATACCGCTGAACGGATCCTGCCCGACGGTTCCACCGCGGTCGTGCCGTCCGGCTCCCTGAGGGAGGGCGACCTGGTGCTGGTCCGTCCCGGCGCCAGCATCCCCGCCGACGGCGTCGTGGTGGAAGGGCGGTCCGACGTCAACCAGGCGATGCTCACCGGCGAGTCCGTGCCGGTCCCCCGAGGGCCAGGCGACCCGGTGATCGCCGGCACCATCAACGGCGGCGGCAGCTTCCGGGTGCGGGTCACCGCCACCGGCGAGGCGACTGCCCTGGCGGGCATCATGCGGCTGGTCGCTCAGGCCCAGCAGTCCAAGTCCAGGACGCAACTCCTGGCCGACCGGGCCGCCGGCTGGCTCTTCTACATCGCCCTGGCGGTGGCAGCGGTCACGGCGGTGGCCTGGACCGTGGCAGTCGGCTTCAACCTGGACGTGCTGGAACGGGTGGTGACGGTGCTGGTCATCGCCTGCCCCCACGCGCTGGGGCTGGCAGTCCCCCTGGTGGTCGCCATCAGCACTTCCATGGGTGCCACCAACGGCATCCTGGTGCGGGACCGGCTGGCGCTGGAGGCGGCCCGCGAGATTGACGTGGTGGTCTTTGACAAAACCGGCACGCTCACCCAGGGGGAGTTCGGC
>JBMFPD010000444.1:0-1636 GCA_049969295.1 Anaerolineae bacterium
GTCGGTCTTCCCGCGTCCCCGACTCACCAACACAAGATGCAGCCGCAACGAGGGGGTACTGCGTTTTGCGCCAGGGCGGTGTTGGGGTACAATGGAGGAAGAGAGCGCGCTGCACAGCCCCGGGCGGGGACAGGCGCTCGGGGTCCTGCTGGAGATTGTATGGACGAGAACCTATACGCCGAAGCCCTGCGGTATCTCTACTCCTTCACCGATTACGAGAAGAAGACCTCCTACGCCTATTCCGACACGGTCTGGGACCTGCGCCGTATGGAGGACCTCCTGGCCCTCCTGGGCAATCCCCACCGCCAGTTCCTCACCGTCCACATCGCCGGGACTAAGGGGAAAGGCTCCACCGCAGCCATGACGGAATCCATCCTGCGCGCCGGGGGCTTGCGCACCGGCCTCTACACCTCTCCCCACCTGCACACCTTCCGGGAGCGCATCGTCGTGGGAGGGGAGAGGATCGCCCGGGAGGATGTGGTGGCCTTGGTGGAGGGTCTGAAGCCCTATGTGGCCCAGGTCCCCGGCCTGACCACGTTTGAGATCATCACCTCCCTGGCCTTCCGCCACTTCGCCAACCGCAAGGTGGAGGTGGGCGTCATGGAGGTGGGCCTGGGCGGCCGCCTGGATGCCACCAACGTCATCCGCCCGGCCGTCTGCATCATCACCTCCCTCAGTTACGACCACACCCACCTCCTGGGGCACACCCTGGCGGAGATCGCCCGGGAGAAGGCCGGCATCATCAAGGAGCGTACGCCGGTCATCTGTGCTCCCCAGGAGCCGGAAGCCCTCGCCGTCATCCAGGAGGTCTGCGAGGAGAAGGAAGCCCCCCTGCTCCTCGTGGGGCGGGACTGGCACTGGACCCCCGGTCCTGCCGACCTGGAGGGGCAGTTCTTCGGCCTGCACCGGGCCGGGGAAGGCCTGGCGCCGCACCATGGCAATGGCTTCTGGATCCCCCTCCTGGGCGAGCACCAACTGGTCAACGCCACCCTTGCCGTGGCCGCGGTGCACGAACTCAACCGCCATCTGGGGTCTCGCGCCGTGGGCGAGGCGGCGGTCCGGGCAGGGCTGCGCCAGGTGCGGTGGCCTGCCCGCCTGGAGATCCTAGGGCAGCGCCCCTTTGTGGTGGTGGATGGCGCCCACAACGCCGATTCCAGCCGGAAACTGGTGGCCGCCCTGCACCGCCACTTCACCTACGAGAACCTGATCCTCCTCTTCGGCGCTTCGGCGGACAAGGACCTCCTGGGGATGTTCGCCCATCTCCTGCCGGAGGCTTCCGCCGTCATCTTCGCCCAGGCCCACCACCCCCGGGCCATGCCCGTGGCCGACCTGGCCCGGATGGCCGGGGCGTTCCTCCGGGAGCGCGGCGAGAGCCACCCGCCCATCTACGAGTCCACCACGGTGGCCGAGGCCCTGGCCGAGGCCCTGGACCTGGCTGGCCCCCGCGACCTCGTCTGCGCCACGGGCTCCCTCTTCCTGGCAGCGGAGGTGCGGATGGCCTGGGCTCGCCGCCAGGGAGGGCCTCTCCCCGAGACTGACCCCGAGGTGGGCTAGGGCTGGACCACAGAGGATTTTGACAATACGGTCTTCTGAGCACCCCTCCCCCAGCCCCCTCCCCGCGTGCGGGGAGGGGGCC
>JBMFPD010000445.1:0-1623 GCA_049969295.1 Anaerolineae bacterium
GTGCAGTCGCGGACCTCGCGGGCGTCCGTGATCACGACGATGCGCTCGTCCGGGAGGGGCGGGCTGGGGAGCCGGTCGGCCAGTTCCTCTGGGCCGGGATAGACAAGGGTGAACCCCTTGCGGGCCACCTCCACCACGGCCTCCCGCCGCCTCCCCACGGAGGCCAGGGCCATCGCCGGGTCCACCTGCGTTTCTTCCAGGGTGAAGGAAGGGTAGAGCCGCATCTTCAACTGGAGGATGCGGTAGAGGGCGGCATCCACCCGGCGGCGGAAGTCGGCATCGGCCTGGTACTTGTCCTGGAAGAAGGCGATGGTCCGCTTGATGTTCTCAAACTGCTCGGGCCAGGAATCGGTCAGGGCGAACTGGGAGAGGAGCAGGAGGTCGTTCCCGGCCAGGAATGCGTCCAGGGCCACGCGGCGGGCGGGGAAGTTCTGCTCCTGGGGGTCGTAGTAGCGGCGCACGGCCCGCACCCCCAGGGCGTCGCTCACCAGGAGGCCTCCCCGCTCCCGCCAGGGGGCGAACTCCGGCAGGCCCATGAGGGACTGGAGTTCCGGAGCGAAACTGATGGGCGGGGTCAGTTGGCGGATGTTGCCCTGGAGGCCGCGGTAGCGGATGTGGGAGGACATGAGGCCGTCGGTGATGGCATCGGCGTCCACCCCCTCCACCCTGGTCGCGGCGAAGAAGGGGGCCAGTTCGATCTGGTACAACTGCTGCAGCGACTTCTGGACGGTGGCCGCCTCCTCATCGGCGCGGCGGTCGCTCTCGCCATGGCCGGGGAAGTGCTTGGCTATCGTGGCCACGCGCCCGCCGCTCCCCTCGTGGACCCCCTGGATGTAGGCCGTGCCCAGCCGGCCCACCCAGAAGGGGTCGCCGCCCAGGACGCGGGTCCCCAGGTCGCCGCCGCTGTAGGGGTGGGGGTTGCTGAGGACGTCCAGGCTGGGCCCCAGGAGCATGTTGATCCCCAGGGCCCGGAGTTCGCGGCCCGTGACCTCGCCCATGGCGTAGGCGCTCTTCTCATCCCAGGTCGCGCCGATGGCCATGGCGCTGGGCAGAGGGGTCAGGCCCGAGCGGATGCGGGTGTAGGGCCAGCCGTCCCCCTCGTGGTCCACCGCAACGAAGAGGGGGATGGGCACCACCTCTTGCGCCGTTTCCTCCTCGGAAGATGAGGAGGTGGGCAGCGTCATGGCCAACGCCTGGAGACGGTTGGTGAGGTCCGCCACCTGCTGGGGGGTGTCTTCGCCATTGGTGAAATTGCGGTTGCTGGCCAGGAGCACCACCCCGCCGACCCGGTACTGCTGGATAAGGACGCCGATGTCCGACTCCGGCGAGACATCCGAGCCGACGAAGGTGACGAGGAACAGCTGCCCCACCTTTTCCCCCACCGACATGCGGTTGACGAGGTCGGTGATGCGGGGGTCCGGCGCGGCATGCGCGCGAAGAGGCTCCAGCCCGCCCTGGAGCAGGAGCACGCCAATGAGGGTGAACAGCGCTATGGCCTTCTGCCAACGCCCTTGCCGCAGCATGGACCGAGGGGCAAGCTTCCTTTCGACTCGGTTGCACCTTTTGTTGGTGGCTGATGACCTTGTGGTCCCATGCCGCGAGGTGAACCTCACCCTACCCCCG
>JBMFPD010000446.1:0-1593 GCA_049969295.1 Anaerolineae bacterium
GTGGTCCCATGCCGCGAGGTGAACTTCACCCTACCCCCGCCGCCTTCGGCGGCACCCTCTTCCCTCCCCGATGCGGGAGGGAAGGGGGTGGGGGGATAGGAGAGGCGCGGCAGACCGTAGGGCACGCCAGGAGGCGTGCCCTCTGCGCCGGGAAGAGCGGTGATAGCCTTCCCTTTTTGTAAAAACGAGACAGCCCTGTCATGAGCCCGGGGATACCTTGACCCGGTGGAACCGCTTCTTCCCTACTCTCAACAGGGCATACCCCTCCCGCAGGTCCTCGGGGCCCACGAGGTGGTCCACCGAATCCACCCGTGCCTCGTTGAGGTACACCCCGCCCTGCTGGATCAGCCGCCGCGCCGCGCTCTTGCTGGAAGCGAGCCCGGCCCGCACCAGAAGGTCCACCACGGGGATGCCAGCCTCCAGTTCCTCCCCTGCGACCTCTGTGGTGGGCATGGCCTCCAGGGCCTCGGCATCCCGGACCCGGCCGAAGGCCGCCCGGGCCGCTTCCTGCGCCTCCCGCGCTGCCTCCTCGCCGTGGACGATGCGCGTGGCCTCAAAGGCCAGCACTTCCTTGGCCTCGCGGATCCGCTCTCCCTTCAACCGCCCCAGTTCCCGGATGCGCTCCAGGGGCAGGAAGGTGAAGAGTTTCAGGAAGCGCTCCACGTCCGGGTCTTCCGTGTTGATCCAGAACTGGTAGTACTCGTAGGGGGAGGTGCGCTCTGGCGAAAGCCAGACGGTTCCCGCCTCAGTCTTGCCCATCTTCTGGCCGGAGGCCGTGGTGATCAGCGGGAAGACGAGGGCATAAGCGGTGTGGCCCGTCACCCGCCGGATGAGGTCCACCCCCGCCAGGATGTTGCCCCACTGGTCCGAGCCCCCCATCTGGAGGATGCAGCCGCGCGTCTTGTGCAGGTGCAGGAAGTCGTAGGCCTGGAGCAATTGGTAGTTGAACTCCAGGAAGTTGAGGCCCTCCGGCGATTCATAGCGCAGGCGGTAGGTCTCGGCGGCCAGCATGCGGTTGACGCTGAAATGCCGGCCGATCTCCCGCAGGAACTCAATGTAGTTCAGGGGCAGGAGCCACTCGGCGTTGTCCACGATCTCCGCCCGCCCACCGTCAAAATCCAGGAAGCGGGCGAACTGCTTGCGCATCCGCTCCAGGTTGGCCCGCAGTTGCTCCCTGGTGAGGAGTTTGCGCATCTCGGTCTTGCCGCTGGGGTCGCCGATCATCCCCGTGCCGCCGCCCACCACCACGATGGGCCTGTGCCCCAGTTCCTGCATGTGCACCAGGGCCATGATGGGCACCAGGTTCCCCACCTGCAGGCTATCGGCGGAGGGGTCAAACCCCACGTAGCAGGTGATAGGCTCTTCCAAGGCGCGGCGAAGGCCCTCCATGTCCGAGACCTGGTCCACAAACCCCCGCTCCAGGAGCACATCCAGGGCGTTCCGCATCTCCGTCTCCCTCCGAAAACCTGGTGATCCCGTCTCTATGAGGCGCGGCATGAGTATAACATACGCCCCAGGTTTTCTCCAAACGCCTGCAAACCGTTGCGGTTGCATCTTGTGTTGGTGAGTCAGGGACGCGGGGAGACCGACCTC
>JBMFPD010000447.1:0-1590 GCA_049969295.1 Anaerolineae bacterium
GGGTGAAGGTCGCGGTGGGCAGGGGCAGCCGCGTGGGGGTGGGCGTGGGGATGCCCGCGAGTTCCCTCGCCCGGCGCACCGCGGCCGGCACGTCCAGGCGACCGTAGCCCAGGAAATCGTTGCGCCCGTTGAGGTACGGGATGCCGCCCACCTTGGCGCAGGTCTCCAGAAGGACCTGCTCCACCTGCCCCACCGAGAGGCCCGGGGCCACGGACCAGATGAGGGCTGCCGCCCCGCTCACGTGGGGCGCGGCCATGGAGGTCCCGTACTTCCACCCGTACCCCGACGCCGGCAGGGTGCTGTAGACTCCCTGGAGAGAGGTGCCCCCGGGGGCGGCCAGGTCCACGCCGGTCCCGTAATTGGAGTACCCAGCCCGCTGGTCCTGGGAGTCCGTGGCTGCCACCGCCAGCACCTCCGGATAGGCCGCCGGGTACAGGAGGGGGCCGTTGTCGTTCCCCGCCGAGGCCACCACCAGGATGCCCGCCATGCGGGCCATCTGGACTGCGGCCCGCAGGTTCGGGTCGTCGGCCTTGCCCCCCAGGCTCAGGTTGACAACCCGCGCCCCGTGGTCCCGTGCGTAGTAGAGGGCCTGGACAATGGCGAAGTAGGTCCCTGCGCCGTTCGCGTTCAGGACCTTGAGGGGCATGAGGCGCGCGCCGCCCGCGACCCCAGCCACGCCCAGGCCGTTGTTGGTCACCGCCGCGGCGATGCCCGCCACATGGGTCCCGTGGCCGAAGTCGTCGGCCGGCTCCGCGTCGTCCCCCACAAAGTCGTACCCCTGCACAAGGGAAGGGGCCAGGTCCGGGTGCTGAAGCGCGATCCCGCTATCCAGGATGGCGATGACCACGCCCGGGTTGGCCAGCACCTCGCCCCACACCTCCGGCATGCCAATACGCACCATATTCCACTGGCGGGGCCAGAGGGGGTCATTGGGGTCGGCCGTGGCGAAGGCCAGGTAGTTGGGCCCTACATACTCCACCAGGGGGTTGGCGAGGAGCCTCTGCATGGCCTCGGCTTCCTTCCCCGGGGCGACCCCTAGGCGCAGGAGGCCCGCCTCCGGCAGGGACGCCAGGTGCACCAGCCCTGCATCCTGGGCCGCGGCGAGCAGGGCCCCTTCCGCCACGCCTGCCCGGTAGCGCACGAGGAGCTCCCCAGGGGCGAACCACCCTTCAGGGGGCAGGGCCACTGGCGCAGGGGACGCCGTGGGCGTGGGCTCTCCAGCCACCTTCACCCCCGCCTCCCAGAGGGCCACGGCCGCGAGGAGGACAAGCGCAAGGACGAGCATCCCTCCCGCCAGCCAGAGGGACCAGACTGGCACTCCTCCTTCGCGCCCTCTCACCGCCCTACCTCCCCCTGCCCACTCCCGCCAAAGCGCCCCAGGAGCGGCTCCGGCTCAGGGTGGCCTGGGCCGTGGCAATCGGACCCGAAGGTGACGAAGAGGTCCAGCCGCTCCGCCAGCGCCGCCACGTAGCGGTTCGCCCGGTCCGTCTCCTCCCGGCCGCCGTCCCGGTAGAAGTAGAGTTCCAGACCGTCCAGTCCCCAGCCCCGCAGCCGCTCCACCCAGGCATCCAGCGTCAGGCCCCCTCCGGG
>JBMFPD010000448.1:0-1583 GCA_049969295.1 Anaerolineae bacterium
CGGCCCGCGCGCTCCAGGCGCGGTAGGCCGCCACGAGGACCGCGAAGGGCACGAAGGCCAGCAGGCTCAACTTGGTGAGGAGGGAAAGGCCCAGGAGCACGCCGACAAGGGCCCATTCGCGCCACGTGTCCTGGCCCTGCAAGACGAGGAGCAGCCGCCAGAGGAGGAGGGCCGCACACAGTGCCGTCAGGTTGTCGTTCTGGACCGTGCCGCCCAGGAAGGCGAACTCTGGCACGAAGGCGAGGAACCCCGCGCCCCCCAGCGCCGCGACGCGGTCCCCGCCGGTCAGGGTCAGGAGGCCCCGGTAGACCGCCCAGACCGTACACGTGCTGAGCAGGGCCGAGAAGGCCCTGAGGAGGTGGAAGGCCAAGGAGCTCCCGCCGTAGGGGAAGGCTTCAGCCCGGCCGTGGATGAAAAGGTTCTTGGAAGCCTGGGGATCGGTCAGGTGGAAGGCCGGGTTGGAGCGGGCGAACTCCAGGTCCATAGGGAGGGGCCAGGTGAGGGCAGCTCCGAGAAGGTAGTAGAGGGGCGGCTGGAAGGCCTCTCCTGCCTCCGTGCCCGCGGGGAGCCGCCATTCCTTGGCCACGATGCGGCAGTAGTCGTAGTGGGAAAGTTCATCCGGGGCCTCGGCCAGGGGCACGGCCACGCTGTAGGCGAGCGAAAGCCCCAGATGGAGCACCAAGATGGCTCCGAGGAACGCTTGCCCGGCCCCTCTGCGGTCCATGATCGCGGTGGACAAACAGATGGGGGTGGCCCCTCCTCGCGGCGGTCCACCCCCGAAGGTCCGCGCAGGATCAGCGCTTCTCCCGCAGGCGGGCGGCCTTGCCAACCCTCTCCCGGAGGTAGTACAGTTTGGCCCGCCGCACCCGGGAGCGGCGCACCACTTCCACCTTTTCCACCCGGGGCGAGTGGAAGAGGAAGGTGCGCTCCACCCCGACGCCGTGGCTGGCGACACGCCGCACGGTGAAACTGGCCTCCGGGCCGCCTCGGCGCACCCGGATCACCGTCCCCTGGAAGACCTGGACCCGCTCGCGATCGCCCTCCACAATGCGGTTGTGCACCCGCACCACATCGCCCGGCCGGACCTCCGGGAGTTCCTCTTTCATGGCCGTCTGCTGTACCACGTTGAGCAAGTCTGTCATCTCAACCTCTCCACCCCACGCCACGGCACGAGGGCCCCGTGCTGCGTGGCCCTTATTCTTTGCATGCAAAATAGAAGTATAGCATGCTCCCCCGCTGGCGGCAAATCTCCCTCCGTCTCCGGGCGGGGCTGACTCAAACTCTGACATGCTCCGTTGATGGTCGGACGGATGTCCAACTTTCCAGGAGCAGCGCGCTCTAGCAGTCTGGAGAAAGCCGTCCACGGATCCGCCACCGAATACACGAATGAGCCCGGCGCGACCGCAAGCCATTCGTTTACGTGGATGGCTTGAGCCGTTGACCGATCCGGAGGGCACGCCTTCTGGCGTGCCTCCGCGCCGGGAAGAGCCCTGCGACCAGGCCCTGGCGTCTGGAAGCGCGGCGGGGTCTTCTTATGTAAAGATAATCAACCCTAGGCCTCCGGGCGGTCCTGCCCCTCCTGG
>JBMFPD010000449.1:0-1549 GCA_049969295.1 Anaerolineae bacterium
CTCCAGAGCGATGACCTCCCGCACCTGCGGCACCTGCAGGAGGAGCCGGGTGATGTCGCCCAGGCCGGCCCCCACTTCCAGCAACACCTCGCCCAGGTAGGGTGCGATGGCCTGGACCCGCCAGCGGTTGTACCGCGCCGCGTTCCCCTGCACTTCCAGTTCGTGGACCGCGCTCCCCAGGCCCACAGGTCCCTTCTCTTCTCCCTGCGCCAACTCCCCATCCACCACCATGGCTCACCTCGGCGCGTACACCTTCTGCCCCGCCACCTCCGCCACCACATGGTAGCGCTCTGCAATGGCGGCGAGCATCTCCGGCGTCCAGTTCCAGGCGGCGATGTCCGGCTGGACGATGATGAGGGCGAACTCGCCCCGCCGGATCCGGTCCACGAAGGGCCCCTGGTCCCACAGCCCCCTGCGCACCAGACTGGCGTGCCCATAGGTCTGCCAGATCGGGTCCTGCCCCTTGAGGACCAGGTAGGCTGTGGCCGCATCGGCCACCACCGGCCCGTCGGCCTCCTGGATCCAACGCTCCAGTTCGCGACCCTCCGCCACCATCTCCCGGTAGTGCCACAGTTTGGGCAGGAGCCCCTGGGCAGTGGAGAGGCCCCCCACCACCTGCACCGCCAGGAGCGCGGCCAGGAGCGCCTTCCCCCGCAACGCGGGGAAACCCTCCCAGCGCACCTGGCTCCAGAGCAATCCGGCCACCCAGGCCAGAGCCGCACAGAACTCCAAGAGGTAATTGACGTGCGCGCCCGTCTTGCCCGCGAGGAGCACCGTGGCCCCGGCCCCCAGGAGGTACAGGACCGGCGCATCCAGCCGTCCATCCGCCAGCCGCAAGGCCAGGAAGAAGACCGCCAGCCCCACCAGGACGGGGAGCGTCCGCACCACCCGCAGGACCCACGAGAGGGCCACCCCCAGGTGGTAGTCGTCCCTGGGCACAACCATCGTATTAAAGTAAAGGCCCCCATTGGTCCAGGCGTTCAGGGTGACGAAGACCACCACCACCGCCACGGCCAGGGCCGCGGCCAGGGCCACAGCCCTCTTGCGCTCTCCCCGGAAGAAGAGCCCGCCGTAGGCCGAAAGCGGCCCAGCCAGCAGGTTGGACTGGCGGGTATACCCCGCCAGGAGGAAGAAGAGCACCGAGACCGGCCCGCCCCACCCGCGGCCCCGGGTCTTCCAGACGGTGGCCACCCCGGCCAGGCTCATGAGGAGGGCCCAGGCGTCGCTCCGGCCGATGGACGAAGTGGCCAGGACGTACGGGATCCCCAGGAAGAGGAGGCCGCTCACGGCCCCGGCCGCACGGTCCCTGGTCTCCCTGGCCACCATCCACGCGAGAAGCCCGGCCGACCCCAGCGCAGCCAGGGTGGCCACCAGCCGCCCGGGCCACAGGGCCAGCCCGGTGAGGGGGACCAGCCCCGCCAGAAGGTAGGCCCACACCGGCGGATAGGCGATCATGAACTCCAGGTCCGGGGAGAGGGGCTGGTAGGTCTGCACGCCCCGCACGATCAGAGAGACTTGGTGCAGGATCGGCCCCTCCGTATAGTCCAAG
>JBMFPD010000450.1:0-1545 GCA_049969295.1 Anaerolineae bacterium
CGCAGATGATCTTGAGGGTGCGGGCGAAAGAGTCCATCACCGCCACGCTGCCGGTCTCGGCGGCGAAGCCCGCGGCCCGGGCGAAGAGGTAGTCGCCGGCGAGGATGGTGGCCTCGCTGCTCCAGGTGGCGTTGAGGGTGGGATGGCCGCGGCGGATGAGGGCGCCATCTATCACGTCGTCGTGGACCAGGGTGGCGGTGTGGAGGGTCTCCACGGCGGCAGCCAGGGCGACCACCCTCGCCAGGTCCACCTGGAAGAACTTGCTGCACAGGATGACCACGGCCGGCCTGAGGCGTTTCCCGCCGCTCCCCATCAGGGTAGAGAAAGCCTCCACCAGGGGGGAGAACTCCACTTCTTCCAGGCTGCGGATCTTCGCCTCCACAAGGTTCAGTTCGTCCCGGATCAGTTCAAGGAAGGGCAGGATCTTCAACGCGTTCCTCTCCACACCTCAACGCTCAGGGATGGCTTCCTTCTTGAAGGGGGAGCCCGAACAGACGGCGAGCATTGTCTCCCGTTGCGGCGGCCACAGCCTCCAGGGGCATGCGCCGCGCCTGGGCCACGGCCAAGGCCACTTCTGCCACCCAGGCTGGCTCGTTCCGCTGCCCGCGGTGGGGCTGCGGCGGCAGGTAGGGGCAGTCGGTCTCCACCAGCAGGTGGGCAAGGGGCACCTGGGCGGCGACTTCGCGCAGGCGGTGCGCGTTGGGGTAGGTGACCGGGCCGGCGATGCCCAGGTGGTATCCCCAGGATACAACCTTCTGCGCCATTTCCAGGTCCCCCGAGTAAGCATGGAGGACGCCCCCTCGGAAGCCCGGTGCCCGTGCGTGGTCCTCCAAGGCTGAGAGCACCTCCCCGTGCGCCTCGCGGTCGTGGACAATGACCGGCTTCTCCACCTCCCGCGCCAGGGCCAGGAGGTCGCGGAAGGCGCGGAGTTGCACCTCCCTTGGGGAGAGGTTGCGGTAGAAATCCAGGCCGATCTCCCCGATGGCCACTACCCTGGGGTCGGCTGCCAGCCGCGCCAGTTCCCCCAGGGCCTCTGGGGTGAGGGTGCGGGCATCGTGGGGGTGCACGCCCACGGCTGCGTACAGGCCTGGGTAGCGGCGGGCCAGGGCGATGACCTCCTGGCTGGACCGCAGGTTCAGACCCGGCAGCACAATGGCCCGAATGCCGGCCTGCCGGGCTCTCTCCAGCACCTCATCTAGGTCCCTGGCGAAGGCCCGGTCGTCCAGATGGGCGTGGGTATCCACCAGCGCGACGCGTGACAACAGCGCTCCCTCTCCTCCAGGGCTCTTCAGACTGCCTCCCCCCGCCTTAAAGGTATCAACGTGAGACCTCACCTCTACCCCCTGGCCGGGGGATGAGAGGAGGTTCCCCGCTGTGCCTCACCCTGCTCCACCGCCTGTGGCGGAGGTAAGAAGGATCGGATTCCGACTCGGTTGCACCTTTTGTTGGTGGCTGATGACCTTGTGGTCCACGCTCTTGACGGGCGACTACATCTGGCTCAGCCCCGGTTGCACCTTTTGTTGGTGGCTGATGACCTTGTGGTCC
>JBMFPD010000451.1:0-1540 GCA_049969295.1 Anaerolineae bacterium
GACCAGGGCCAGGCGTGCGGACCTGGGTGGAGGTCAAGTCGGTGACCCTCGTCCAGGAGGGGTACGGCCTCTTCCCCGATGCTGTCACAGCGCGGGGGGCCCGGCACCTGGAGGACCTGGCCGCGGCCCTCGCCCAGGGGGACCGCGCGGCGGTGGTCTTCGTGGTGCAACGGGGGGATGTGCAGGCCTTCCGCCCCCACCGGGAGGCCGACCCCCACTTCGCCCGCAGGCTGGCCGAGGTGGCTCAGAAGGGCGTGCAGGTCCTGGCCTACCGCTGCCAGGTCTCCCCCACGGAGGTCCTCCTTACGGAGCCGTTGCCCGTCTGCCTGTTGTGGTATAATGCAACCTGAAGGATTTGGCCGGGGGGTGCGATGTCTCCCAGGATTCTGGTGGTGGAGGACGAAAAGGACCTGGCCCGGCTGGTGCGGGGTTACCTGGAGAACGCGGGGTACGAGGTGCTCCAGGCCTACACCGGCCGCGAGGCCCTCTTCATGGCCCGCCAGGAGCGGCCGGACCTCATCATCCTGGACCTGGGCCTGCCGGAGATGGACGGGCTGGACGTGGCCCAGGTCCTGCGGCGGGAGTCCCAGGTGCCCATCATCATGCTCACCGCCCGGGTGGAGGAGTCGGACCGCATCCTGGGCCTGGAACTGGGCGCGGACGACTACGTCACCAAGCCCTTCAGCCCTCGCGAACTGGTGGCCCGGGTGAAGGCGGTCCTGCGCCGCACCCAGGGCGAATCCCCTGCCCCCAAAGTGCTGCGCCTCGGCTCTCTGGAAGTGGATGTGGACGGCCACCGGGCGGCCCTGCGTGGGCGTCCTCTGGACCTGACCCCTTCTGAGTTCGCCATCCTGCAGGCCATGGCCAGCCACCCGGGCCGTGTCTTCAGCCGCCTGGAGCTCCTGGAGCGGGTCCAGGGGGACGCCTACGAGGGGTACGAGCGGACCATTGACGCGCACATCAAGAACCTCCGGCGCAAGTTGGGCGACGACCCCAGGAACCCCCGCTGGATCGTGACCGTCTTTGGCGTGGGGTACCGTCTGGAGGTGCCGGAATGAGCAGGCTGTGGGTGCGGCTTCTGGCAGGGTTCACCCTGGTGGCCCTGGTGGCTGTGGGCGGGGTGGCCCTCCTGGTGAACTGGAACATCCGCAACCTCTTTGAGGCCTATGTACACCTGGCCATGCGCTGGCGGGGTGTGGCCCTGGCCAGGACGCTGGAGGCCTACTACGCGGCCTACGGCTCTTGGGAGGGGGTGGAGGACCTCCTGGCCGGTGAGACATCCCTCCAGCAGGGACCGGGCATGGGCATGATGGGCCGCATGCCCCGTGGGATGGGGCCCGGGGTGGGCCCGGCAGGGGGCGCGTGGATCCTGGCCGATGCCGAAGGCCGCATCGTGGCCGACCCGGCGAAGGTGGCCCGGGGTAGTTCCCTGACGGCTGCGCAGCGGGCACGGGCCATTGAACTTTCGGTCGGCGGGCGGCGGGTGGGGTGGCTGGTCTCGGTGGTGCGCCTCTCCGGCGACAGCACCCTGGAGGCCCAG
>JBMFPD010000452.1:0-1536 GCA_049969295.1 Anaerolineae bacterium
GGCACGTAGAGGCATGCGGCTGGACAGTCCCCTCCTATCCCTCCAGCCCTCTTCCCTCCCCGCAGGCGGGGAGGGAAGGGAGAGCCGCCCCAGGCGGCGAGGACAGGATGGGGTGGGAACGCGGGGGCGAGGGACAGCCTTCCTCCCCCCTGGACCTGGCTGCACAGGTGGAAGCCCTCCTCTTCGTGGCCGACGAAGCGGTGACGGTGCAGCGGCTGGCCGAAGCCCTCCAGGAGGACCGGGCCGCTGTGGAGGAGGCGCTGGCGGCGCTCCGCGGGCGCCTCGCGGGGCGCGGCCTCCGCCTCCAGAGGAAGGGGGACCACGTGCAACTCGTCACGGCCCCGGAACTGGCCCCCCTGGTGGAGCGGTTCCTCGGCCTGGAGCATACGGACACCCTCTCCCCGGCCGCCCTGGAGACCCTGGCCATCGTCGCCTACCGCCAACCGGTGACCCGGGCGCAGATAGAGGCCATCCGCGGCGTGAACTCCGATGCCGTCCTGCGCACCCTCCTCCGGCACGGCCTCATCCAGGAGGTAGGGCGCCTGGAGAAGGCCGGCCGGCCCATCCTCTACGGCACGACGATGGAGTTCATGCAGGTGTTCGGCCTGGAAGACCTGCGGGACCTGCCCCCTCTGGACGGCCAGGAAGAGGGCAGCCCAGCGGAGGGGAACCCAGGGAACGAGCCATGACCCGAAAGAAGGCGGTCTCCCTCTCCCTCGCCTTCCTGGCCTGCCTGTGCCTGGCCTTTGGCCCCCCGTCCCTCACGGAGCGGGACGCAGGCGGGATGCGCCTGGCCCCAGCCCAGGTGGAGGTGCTTCTGGCCCTGGAGGCTCCCCCCACCCCCCTCGCGGAGGCGGCTCTGCTGGGGGATGAGTCCACCGGGGAGGTCCTGTGGGAGAAGAACGCCCACCAGCGGCGCGCCGTGGCCAGCACCACCAAGATCATGACCGCCCTCCTCACCCTGGAGCGCGCCGACCTGGACGGGGAGGTGGTGGTCAGCCCGGCCGCTTCCTACACCGGGGGGAACATGGTCGGCCTGGCCCCTGGGGAGAGGCTCTCGGTGCGGGACCTTCTGTACGGGCTCCTCCTGAACTCCGGCAACGACGCCGCCACCGCGCTGGCCGAGCACGTAGCGGGGAGCGCCGAAGCCTTCGTCGACCTCATGAATGCCAGGGCCCAGGCCCTGGGCATGGCCGATACCCACTTCGTCAACCCCCACGGCCTGGACGCCGAGGGGCACTACTCCAGCGCGTACGACCTGTGGCTCCTGACGCGGGAGGCGATGAAGAACCCGGTCTTCCGGGACATCGTGGCGACGCCTGTCCAGACCCTGGGTCCCAGAACCTACGTAAACCTCAACCTCCTGCTCACCGCCTACCCGGGCGCGGACGGCGTCAAGACCGGTACCTCCGACTGGGCCGGCGAATGCCTGGTCGCCTCGGCCACACGGCGGGGGCACCGCCTCATCGCCGTGGTCCTCCACAGCCCGGACCGCTACGGCGACGCCAGGGCCCTGCTGGACTGGGGCTTCGCCGC
>JBMFPD010000453.1:0-1530 GCA_049969295.1 Anaerolineae bacterium
GGGGCGAAGGAGGGCAGGCCCTCGTCCCAGCCCTCCGGCAGGCGCCGCGCCTGGACGCGGTCCCACTCCGCCGCTTCCTGGGGGTAGCGTGCCCGGTACTCCTCCATGCGGGCCTCCCAGGCCTGCCGCGCCCCGGCCCCCCGGCGGCAGGAGGCCTGGAACCGCTCCCGCACCTCCGGCGGGACCCAGAAGGGGGGCTCCAGGGGCCAGCCCAGGTTGGCCTTGGTGAGGCGGGCCTCCTCTTCGCCCAGGGGTGCTCCGTGGGCCTCGGGATCGTCCTGCTTGTGGGGGCTGCCGTAGGCCAGGTGGGTGCGGCAGCGGATGAGGGTGGGGCGCTCCTCCTGGCGGCACGCCTCTTCCAGGGCCTGGGCAACGGCCTCCGGGTCCAGCCCGTCCACCTCCAGGACCAACCACCCGTAGGCCCGGAAGCGGGCCGTCACGTCCTCGGAGAAGGCCAGGTCCGTGCTCCCCTCAATGGTGATGCGGTTGTCGTCGTAGAGGTAGGTGAGCCGCCCCAGGCCCAGGTGGCCGGCCAGGGATGCCGCCTCGGACGAGATGCCCTCCATGAGGTCGCCGTCGCTCACGATGCCGAAGACGCGGTGGTCCACGATGGGGAGGCCGGGCCGGTTGAAGCGCGCGGCCAGCATCCGCTCGGCGATGGCCATCCCCACGCCGTTGCCGAACCCCTGGCCCAGGGGGCCGGTGGTGGTCTCAATGCCCCGGGCCGGGTCCCGTTCGGGGTGGCCGGGAGTGTGGCTCCCCCACTGACGGAAGGCCCTGAGATCGTCCAGGGTCAGGTCGTAGCCGCTCAGGTGCAGGAGGGCGTAGAGGAGCATGGAGCCATGGCCGGCGGAGAGGACGAAGCGGTCCCGGTCCGGCCACTGGGGCCAGGCTGGGTCGTGGACGAGGAAACGGGTCCACAGGATGTAGGCTGGCAGGGCCATGCCCATGGGCATGCCCGGGTGGCCGGACCTGGCCTTCTCCACCGCGTCCACGGCCAGGAAGCGGATGGTGTTGACTGCGAGATGGTCTACTTCGTCAAAGGTGGTGGACATCGGTCCTCTCTCCGGGATGGGCGCGGGTCGCACGTCGTCGGGCGAGGGCGCACGGGGCAGCGGGATCTGCAAGCGGGGGTATGCTAAACCGAAATGCGGCTCCTGTCAACTCGGGCGGGGGCACGGACCTACCTTTCTATGCTACATGGCCCCTCTGACACCGCGAATCCGGAGAACGGTTCCAGTGTAGCACTTTTACTGGGTTGAGGCTGATGCATTCTCCGTTGTACGAGAGGCGGGGAGTACCCGCAGGAGGTGATGGGGGCAATCGCTCTGAGGCGTACTGACTGCAGACGGCTTGAGAGCTAGGCACCCGCCAAATGGCGGGTGCAGATGCAGAGCAACCGGCGCTCCCCAGCGTTTCCCAGTCGGTGTATCATTTGTAGGGAAACGGTGCTGGGAGGAGGGAAATTGCTCGCTTCTCTTCTGATCACCCTGAGAGAGGGGCTAGAAGTTGCCTTGATTGTCGGCATCG
>JBMFPD010000454.1:0-1507 GCA_049969295.1 Anaerolineae bacterium
GCCGACGATCGGGCCCGCGAGGAGCGCCTAGCGCGTCTGGTGGCACGGGCCGCACCCCGGGGGGTGGCCATCGTGGAGGCGGCTTCCCTAGAAGGCCCGCTCCCATACCGCTTTGTGGCCCTGGACGCGACCGATGAGGGGGTGGCGATCCCGGCGGGGGTGCCGGCTCTGGTGTTGCCTGGGGATGGGGGGAGCCTGCGCCAGGAGGTGGATCGCCTGCTGGGGGAAGGGGTGGCGGTGCCGGAGCGGGAAGTGCAGTGGGAGCGGCCCTCGCCAGAGGAGATCCATGTGCGGGTGGGGCCGGGGGAGCCGTGCCTCCTCATGGTGGCGGAGAGTTGGTACCCCCGCTGGCAGGTCTGGCAGGATGGGCGCGAGGTGGGGGCGCCGCTGCGGGCCAACGGAGGCTTCCAGGCGGTGTGGCTAGACGGCGGCGCGCACGAGTTGGCCTTCCGGTTCGTGCACGGGCCGGCCCGGGTCCGGGGCTGGGCCGTGACGGGGTTGACAGCCCTCGTCCTCGTTGGGTGGGGTCTCTGGAGGAGAGAGTTGTAGGGCACGCTTCCAGCGTGCCGCTTCTTGGCGTCACGCCGGAGGCGTGACCTACGGGGATGACTGTTGGGGCGTGCTTGTAGTGCGCTGCAGGGGCCGTTATAATGGGCCAACGCTGGACGCGAGGAGTGGAGCGGGTGAAGGTCTCGGTCATCTTGCCCACGTACAACGAGCGGGAGAACATCGTGCCGCTTATTGAGGCCATCCAGGAGCAGGCCACGGGCCGGCCGGAGGAACTGGAGGTCATCGTGGTGGACGACAACAGCCCCGACGGGACTGCTGCCGCGGTGCGCGAGCGCTTCGGGGAGGACCCGCGGGTGCGGATCCTCGTGCGCACGGAAGAACGGGGCCTGGCCTCGGCCATCTGGCACGGCATCACCCATGCCGGGGGAGACATCGTGGTGGTCATGGACACGGACTTCAACCACGACCCCCAGATGATCCCCCAGATGGTGGATTTCCTGAAATACTACGACGTTATCGTCGGCTCCCGCTTCACCCACGGCGGCGGCATGGAGGACCGCCGGCGCTACTACTTCAGTTTCCTGTACAACCTCTTCGTGCGCTTCTGGCTGGGGACGCGGGTGCAGGACAACCTGAGCGGCTTCTTCGCCATGCGGCGGGAGAGGCTCCTGGCCCTCTCCCCCGCCTGGCTCTTCCAGGGGTATGGGGAGTACTTCATCCGCCTCCTATACGTGGCCTGGAAGTCTGGCTACCGGTTGCTGGAGGTGCCGGTCTTCTACCGCCTGCGGCCCCACGGCCAGAGCAAGTCCCGCTTCCTGCGCATGATCTGGACCTACACGGTGACGGTCTTCCGCATGCGCTTCGGGCCCCAGGACTGGCTCCAGCGGGGAGGGGCAGCATGAAGGCGTCGGTGTGGCGGGCTTTGAAGGCCCTGAGGGTCCTGGGCTGGGTCGCCCTGGGGCTGGGGGCGGCCGTCTTCGCGGCCTATTCTGCCCTG
>JBMFPD010000455.1:0-1493 GCA_049969295.1 Anaerolineae bacterium
GGCGGATGCCCGGGGTCTCCCTGGCCCTGCTCCTGGCCCCGGACCAACCCCTGCCCCTGCGGGCCGGGTGGCTCCGGCGCTTCTGCGGGGCCGACACGCTCCACCCCCACCATTCTCTCCTCACCCCCACCTTCATGAAGAGGATGCACCAGCGCAGGGTGTGGGTCAACACCTGGACCGTCAACGAGGTGGACCTGCTCCCGCGCCTCTGGCGGTGGGGTGTGGGGATGGTCTGCAGCGACGTCCCAGAGCGGCTCGTAACCGCGGCCAGGCCCTGAGCCGCTGTTTGTAGTGCGGCACAGCAGTGCCGGGCGCACTGCCATGCGCCCCTGCGCCCACGCCCCCTCGCCCCTCAGGATGCCACGCCTTCAAGAGTCGCCGGGGTCCAGCACCGGTCCTGGGCACCCCCTGCCATCCTGCGCTGGCTCCCGCAGGATTTGACAGGCCCTCCAGCAGATGATATACTTTGTACTGCAAAATGCCAATCCCACTAACCAACTTGTAGGAACGTCCATGGAATCTACACAACCGACCAGGGCCGAAGCCATGCCTCGTGCCCGCCCCGGGAGCGTGGCCATCCTCTTCACCGGGCTGGTGGTGGTCATGCTGGGGTTCGGCATGATCATCCCCGTCATGCCCTTCTACGTGGAGTCCATGGGGGCCAGCGGCCGCGAACTGGGGCTCCTCATGGCCACCTTTGCCACCATGCAACTCCTCTTCTCCCCCCTCTGGGGGGACCTGTCGGACCGCATCGGGCGTCGGCCGGTCCTCATGCTGGGGCTCTTCGGCAACGCCGTGGCCCAACTCTTCTTCGGCCTCTCCACGCGCCTGTGGATGCTGTTCGCAGCGCGGGCCCTTTCGGGCATCCTCTCTTCAGCCACCCAGCCCACAGCCCTGGCCTACATCTCCGACTCCACCTCGGACGAGGAGCGCAGCCGCGGCATGGGGTTGATGGGCGCAGCGATGGGCGTGGGGATGGTCCTGGGGCCAGGCCTGGGCGGATGGCTGGCCTCCTACAGCCTCTCCCTCCCCTTCTTCGTCGCCGCGGGGCTCTCCACCCTGGTCCTCATCCTGGCGGCCCTCGTCCTGCCGGAGTCGCTGCCGGAGGCACAGCGCAGCGGGCACACCGGAAGGCTGCAAGGCCTGAACCTGCGCCTGATGGGGGAGTCCCTTCGGGGGCCCCTGGGCTACCTCTATTTCCTCTCCTTCCTCCTCAGTTTCGGCCTGACCAACTTTGAGGGCGTCTTCGGCCTGTATGCCCTGGAGCGCTACGGCTATGGCCCGGACCAGGTAGGCCTGGTCCTCACCTCTGTGGGTGTGGTTTCGGCGGTGGTCCAGGGGCTCCTCACCGGCCCTGTCACCAAACGGTGGGGGGAGGGACGGGTAATCCAGGGCTCCCTCCTGGCCAGCGCCGCGGGCTTCGTCCTCATGCTGACAGCCGCCGACCTCACCACCGTGTTGGTGACAACGAGCCTCTTCGTCATGGGCAACGC
>JBMFPD010000456.1:0-1468 GCA_049969295.1 Anaerolineae bacterium
CGGCGAGGGGGTGGGGGAGGGGCCCGCCGTCAGAGTGGCCGTGGCGGACGCGGTGGGCGTGGGGATGGGTCGCGCCGTGAAGGTCCGGGTGGGCGTTGGGCTCTCCGTGGGGAGGGACCCCACCGCTGGCTGCCAGGTGGAGGTGGCAGAGGGGGTGGCCGTCGGCGGAAGGACGGCCACGGCTTCGGTCCCGGGCGGAGTGGACGGGGCCTGGCGGGCGAGCCAGCCTCCCCGTGCCGCGGCCCACGCCCCCAGGGAGAAGAGAAGCACCACGCCCAGGGCTGCCGCAGGGACCCAGCGCCAGGGATATCCCCTGGAGGGGGCGGCCACCCCTTCCACCGCCTCTGGGGGTGGCGTGGCCTCCATCCCTCTGCTCTGCAGGGCCTCCCGGAACTCTGCCGCCGACTGGAACCGCTCTGCCGGCTCCTTGGCCAGCGCTCTGGCAAGCACCCGGTCCAGCCACTCCGGCACCTCCGGCCGGGCCTTCCGCACCGGGGGTGGAATCTCCTGGACGTGGGCCTGGAGGAGGGCCCAGGTGCTGTCCGTAGCGAAGGGGATATCCCCGGTGAGCATCTCGTAGAGGACGATGCCCAGGGAGTAGAGGTCTCCCCGGTGGTCCACCCGCTCCCCTTTCACCACCTCTGGGGAGACATAGCGGGGGGTGCCCATGAAGACGCCGGTCTGGGTCAGGGTGACCCCTGTGGCCACCCGGGCCAGGCCGAAGTCCATCACCTTGACCATGCCATCGGGGGTGAGCATCAGGTTCTGGGGCTTGATGTCCCGGTGGATGATGCCCTTCCGATGGGCCACCTCCAGGGCGTCGCAGACCTGGCAGGCGATGTCCAGCGCCTCTTCTATGGGCAGAGGGCCCCGTTCCTGGATGACCTGGGCAAGGGTCTTCCCCTCAATGTGTTCCATGACGAGGAAGTGACGGCCCTCGTCCACGCCGTAGTCCAGGAAGCCGACGATGTGGGGGTCGTCCAGGTGGAGGACGGCCTCGGCCTCACGGCGGAAACGTTCGGGGAACTCCGGGTGCTCGGTGTACTCTTCCTTAAGGATCTTGATGGCCACCTTCCGTCTGGCCAGCACATCCCAGCCCAGGTACACCGTGGCCACACCGCCCCTGCCGATGACCTCCAGGATGGAGTACCTTCCCTTGAGGACCTTTTCGTCCATAGGACCGAGCGCTCTGGCACCGCCGCGGGCTTGGGCCTGGCCCCCCTGGAAGGCCCGGGGCCGCCCAGGCCAGGGGCCAGAGGGACCAGGACTTGACATAGGCGCGCCCCATGATACCCCACTTGGGGCAACCTGTCAAGGTTGCGGCCTCGGTGTGCCAGGGCTGTCTCGTTTTCACAAAAGGGGAGGCGATAACCGCTCTTCCCGGCGCAGGAGGCACGCCAGGAGGCGTGCCCTACGGTCTGCCGCGCCAGAGGGCTGTCAGAGTTCTATAAGAATGAGTCAGCCCTGC
>JBMFPD010000457.1:0-1465 GCA_049969295.1 Anaerolineae bacterium
TCGCCTTCCGGCAGGGAGGCTTCCCCCCGGCCCACCGCCAGCACGTACTCCACGATGCGGCCGGGGATGTCCACACCCGTGGGGGCAATGCTGTTGCGGAACTCCGTGGTGTGGTTCACCTCGTTCACCAGGTACCCCCGGTCCGGGTCCTCCAGGATGTCCAGGGCCAGCACCCCTCCGCCCACCGCCCGGGCTGCCCGCACGCACAGGTCGTTCAGTTCGGGCGTGACCGGGCAGCGGCTGGCCTGGCCGCCGCGGGCGGTGTTGGTGATCCAGTGGGGGGAGTGCCGGTAGATAGCGGCGATGGTCTCGCCGCCCACCACGAAGGCCCGGATGTCTCGCCCAGGCTTGCGGATGTACTCCTGGATGTAGTACACGTGGTGAGAATAGCCCCCCAACACCGCCTTGTGCTCCAGGACGGCCTCGGCTGCCTCCCGGTCGTTCACCTTGGAGAGGAGCCGCCCCCACGAGCCGATGGCCGGCTTGAGCACGGCCGGGTAGCCCACCTGCTCAATGGCCTCCAGGGCCGCCTCCGGCGTGAAAGCCACCAGCGTCCGGGGGATCGGCACACCTGCTTTCCGCAACAGGCTGGTGGTGACCAGTTTGTCGCCGCAGTTGGCCACCACCTCGCAGGTGTTGACCGTAGGGATGCCCCAATCGTTGAGCACCCGCAGGATGCTCAGGGCGCGGGAGTGGCTGATGCAGCGGTCCAGCACCACATCGTACCCAGAGAGGGGCCGCTCCAGGTCCAGCACCAGGGCCTGGTCGTCCAGGACTTCAAAGGCGACCCCCCGGGCCGTGAGGGCTTCCAGGAGCAGCTTCTCCTCCACGCGGATGCGGGAGACGAGGACGCCGATGCGCATGGTCTTCCTCCTCCATTCAGCAGCGGTTCTTTCCGGCCCGTTGTGGGCTTGACCTGTCCCCTGGCCCCTCCGCCGCTTCGGACGGGGGGCCAGGGGAGAGGCCCCTATTCGCCCCAGTCCTCCTCCACTTCCGGAGCAGGCCCCAGGACCAGGGGGTCCAGGCCCACCACCTCCAGTTCCATCCCGCACTCCGGGCAGGGGAGGATCTCCCCCAGGATGACGCCCTCGGCCTGGACCGGGGCTCCACACTCAGGACAGTCCGCCATGGTCATGATCGCACCTCCTTTAGGGTTGTAGTTTATGGAGAGGGCCGCTCGGGCAGCCTGCACCGCCTGACATACAGCCCTGGTGACTTCTTCGGTCGTAGCCCCGCCTCCCAGGTCGGGGGTGTGGGGGCCGTGGGCCACCACCGCTTCCACCGCGGCCTCCACCCGGTCGGCGGCCTCCTGGTGCCCCAGGTGCCGCAGGAGCATCGCCCCGCTGAGGATGGCCGCCAGGGGATTGGCCCGCCCCTGGCCGGCGATGTCCGGCGCGGCCCCGTGCACCGGCTCAAAGACCCCCGGCCCCTCGCCCACGTTGCCGGAGGGGGCCAGTCCCAGCCC
>JBMFPD010000458.1:0-1453 GCA_049969295.1 Anaerolineae bacterium
CCAAGGTGCGCATCGGGCCCCGTTTCAACGGCGGGCACGGCGTGCGCATCCGCGAGTGCACCTCCATCGGCGAAGGGACCACGGTGGGCACCAACTCCCAGGTGGATGGCTTCGTGACCATCGGCAAGGGGGTCCTCATCCACACCAACGTCCACATCTGCCAGTTCTCCGTCCTGGAGGACGATTGCTACGTCACCGCCGGCTCGGTCCTCACCAACACGCCGCACCCCCGCTGCCCCCTGGCCAAGCCCTGCATGAAGGGGCCGGTCATCCGGCGGGGGGCCAAGGTGGCGGCCAACGTGGTGGTGGGCCCCTACGTGGAGATCGGCGAGGACGCGCTGGTGGGGGCCGGCGCGGCAGCCATGAAGGACGTCCCGGCCGGGCAGGTGGCCGTGGGCGTGCCAGCCAAGCCCATCAAGAGCGTCTACGAACTGACCTGCCCCTTCGGCTGGATTGAGCACCCTTACACGCCCCGGGAGGAGCAGTCCGGGGGATGAAGGTCCTGTACATCGTCACCAGTTTTGCCCGCACGGAAGGGGACCCCCATGCGGCGTGGATCGTGGCCCTGATCCAGCACCTGCGGCCCCTGGGGGTGGAAGTGGAGGTCCTGGCCCCTTCTTTCCGGGGCCTGGGCGACCACCAGGTGCAGGGCATCCCCGTGCGGCGGTTCCGCTACTTCCCGGCCCGCTGGGAAGCCCTGACCCACGAGGATGGGGCCCCGAAGAAGGTGGGGAACCCTTTCTACGCGGCGATGGTGGTGCCGTACCTCCTGGCAGGGGTGGTGGCCGCGGCGCGCCTGGCCCGCCGGGAGCGGTACGACCTGGTGCACGTGCACTGGCCCCTGCCCCAGGCCCTCCTGGGCTTGGCGGCGCGGTGGGCAAGCCGTGCGCCTCTGGTGGCGACCTTCTACGGAGCGGAACTGCACCTGGCGAGGCGCTTCCCGGTCCTGCGGCCCATCCTGCGGGTGCTCACGCGGGCCTGCGACTGCACCGTGGCCATCTCGTCCTTCACGGCGCGCCAGGTAGAGGAGATGACCGGGGTGCGCCCGATGGTGATCCCCTATGGGGCCGCACTGGAGCCAGTGGAGGACCTGCCGGACCAGTCCCAGGTGCAGGAAGGCCCGCCGCGGGTCCTCTTCGCCGGGCGGCTCATTGAGCGGAAGGGGCTGCCGGTCCTCTTGCAGGCCCTGGCCCGGGTGGCCCAGGAGCGGAAGGTGGTCCTGGACCTGGTGGGGGAGGGGCACGAGCGACCGCGCCTGGAGCGCCTCGCTGCTGAACTGGGCATCGCCGACCGCGTGTGTTTCCACGGCTGGGTGAGCCAGGAGGAGTTGGACCGCCTGTACCGAGCCTGCACCGTCTTCGTCCTCCCCTCCGTGGTGGATGCCCGTGGCGACACGGAGGGGCTGGGCGTGGTCCTGATTGAGGCCCTGCGCTACCGCAAACCGGTTATCGGG
>JBMFPD010000459.1:0-1407 GCA_049969295.1 Anaerolineae bacterium
GCCGCGCTGCAGCCGCGGGCGAGCAGAAGCCCCGCGGCAAGGTCATCTCCGTCTTCAGCCTGCGGGGAGGGGTGGGCGTGAGCACCCTCGCCGTCAACCTGGCCTACGCCCTGGCGAAGGCCCAGGACCGCCCGGTGGCCCTGGCCGACCTGGCTCTGGAATCCGGCCACGGCGCGCTGATGCTGGACCTCCGTCCCCGGCTTTCCTGGGCGGACCTGGCCCAACAGGAGGCCGGCGGGCTGGACATAGAGATGGTCCAGCGGGCGATGGTCCGCCACGAATCCGGCATCCACCTCCTGGCCGCGCCGCCCTCCCCAGCCCTGGCCGAACTGGTCAACTCGCGGGCGGTGAGCGCCATCCTCTCCATGCTGGCAGAACACTACGCCTACGTCGTGGTGGACACCGCCTCCACCCTGAACGAGGTCACCCTCGCTGCCCTGGACCTTTCGGATACCATCCTCCTGGTCCTGGCTCCAGAACTGGCCTCGCTGAAACTGGCTTCGGTGACCCTGGAGATCTTTGACTCCCTGGGCTACCCGGCGAGCCGCACCCTCCTGGTGGTGAACTGGACCTTTCCCCAGGGGGGTCTGGGGCAGAAGCACATTGAGTCGGCCCTGCACAAATCCGTGCAAGCGGTCATCCCCTACGAGAAAGCGGCGGTGGTCCAGGCCATCAACCGGGGCATCCCGCTCCTCCAGTTCGCGCCGTCCTCCCCGGCGTCGGAGGCCATTGGAGAACTGGTAAAGCAGATCGCCCCTGTCCCGGCGGGGACGCCTCCGTCTCCCGGCCCTTCCCGGCTCAGCCCCCTGGGGCGGCGCGCCTGAGGCCCCGCGCTAGGGCCCGAGCGCACGCCCGTACCTGGACGTCCCGGCCGGTGCCTCCAGGCCCAGGAGTGCGGCCACGAACCCAGCCGCCTCCTCAGCCGGCCAGGGGCCGTCCACCACCCCCTGCCGCACACCCCGGCCCGCGGCGACCAGCGCCCCTCCCTCCGGGGAGCCCTCGTCGGGGATGAAGATGACCACCACGGCCGTCCTGGAGAGGTCCACGCTCTGGAGGAGTTTCCCCATCTCCCTGTCCACCTGGCGCAGGACCTGCCTGACCGCCGACAGCGCCTCCGGGCCCAGCCCCTCCGCGACCTGCAGGCCCTCTTGAAGCGGCGTCCACCGGACCCACAGCGCGGCAGGGGCCTCCTGGCGGCAGAGGGCCTCCACCACGCGGCGCAGCCCGCTTCCGTGGCGGAGGGCCATCTCCAGCACCTGGGCCCCTGAGAGCCAGCCCGCCTGCCACGCCTCCAGGTCCGGCGGGGGTGGGAGGGGGCCCACGTCCTCCACAAGGCATTCCCGGAGGGCCTGGGGCTGGACCGCCAGATGGTACGCCGGGCTCCGGTAGAGGACGATGCGGACGTCC
>JBMFPD010000460.1:0-1362 GCA_049969295.1 Anaerolineae bacterium
GTCGGTGGCCGAATTCGGCTGGGTAGTGGGCGTGCCAGACTACACCACAACAGAAAGCTACTTCCATGTCCGCTACGCCACGGAGCGCGGCGAGCGGGCGGAAGAGGTGCAGCAGCAGGCTATCTTCCACCGACCAGCCTCGTCCGGCGTCTACGCCATCGTCGCCAACTTTGAGATGGCCCGCATCGGCTTCAACGACATCTCACAGCAGTACCCCATCCCTGACGACGAACGGGAACAGCGGTACCTGGCCTTCTTGGAGAGCATCCTCTACACCTTCCTTGAACCCAACGGAGCCATGCGCGGTACCCAGAACCCCCACATTGTGGAGTTTGAGGGGGTGGTCACTGTGACCAACCAGGTCATGCCCGCTCCAGCCCTGAGCCCCTTGGATGAGAACTACCGCCAGGAAGTAGAACAGGTGGTCAGCACGCTCAACGGGCTGAAACCAGACGCAGCCACTGTCTACCGCTTTGACTCCATGAGCCAGTTCGCTGAGGTGATGAAAGGTCTGATCCAGGGGTCGCATCCGTACAAACTGGCCTGGTAGGAGGTGACGGCCATGTGGCTGATAGCCGAATACAAGCCGGTCACGCTCTTCTCATTCCGTTCAGGCCTGGCGACTTCCTCGGGGGCGAAGACGGTGTTCTTACCCACGCCGTTCGCCATCCGCACCGCCCTTTTGGACGCCGCCATTCGCACCAGAGGACTTAGAGAAGGTCCGAGGGCCTTTGCCTGGATCAAGGCGCTCTCCATCGCCGCCCGGCCTCCAGAGCGAGTGGTGGTGACAAACCTGTTCACCAAGATCCTGAAGCCGACCCGGAAAGAGGAGGCCGAAGAGGCAATGGACCGCCCCATTGCCTTCCGGGAATATGTGTACCTGCAAGGGACCCTTGGACTGGCCTTTGAAGTCGCGGAAGAACACTCAGCGCAACTGCAGGACCTGCTGGCGCAGGTGAACTACTTTGGCAAGAGAGGTTCCTTTTTCCAGTTGTTGGGCAAGCCGGAAAAGGTGAACACGCTTCCGAAGGGCTTTGTAGCCATGGACGGCGCGTATCTCCAGGATGCTCAAGTGAAAGGGCTGGTGGCTCCTTTCGCTCCTGGCATTATCCAGCCGATGGACGATTGGGGAGAGGAGCTGACCTTTGCCAAAGTCAATGTCTACACTGATGAGAAGATCGTGTTGGGCAGGGATCGGGTACGCAAGAGCATCGTCCTGCCTTACCGCCTGATCCGCTCCAGCAAGGGCTTCGCGCTCTACGAACGTCTGGACGCGTAGCCAGCCGGGTGGTCGGGGCCACACGTCGCCCCGACCACCCGGTCCTGCACAAGCGTGGCACGATCCACCCGAGGATACTTCAG
>JBMFPD010000461.1:0-1333 GCA_049969295.1 Anaerolineae bacterium
TTTCCTGGCGCAGCGCCTGCGCCACCTGGATGGCGTAGGGTGCATCGTCCGCTTCCGCGGGGATGACCAGGATGTTGGGGGCCAGAGAGGGCATTGCCGCCCCTTCCACCGCCATGGCCACCCGCTCCAGGCCGCAGGCAAAGCCCGCCGCGGGCACGGCCTGCCGGCTGCCCAGTTCCCGCAGGAGGTCGTCGTAGCGCCCCCCGCCGCACAGTTGCGAGTCCGCCCGGGACGGGCCAGGGGCATGGACCTCAAAGACGAGGCCGGTGTAGTAACGGACACCGCGCCCCATCCCCAGGTCCAGGTGGACCCGGTCCTGGGGGATGCCATAGGCCCCGAGCAGGTCCAGCGTGGTTTCCAGGTCCGAGAGGGTCCGCAGAGCCGCATCCCACCCCTGAAGGCGTTCCTTCAGGCGCGGGAGAGCCTCCAGGGCCGGGCCGGCCAGGCGGCCCAGGGCCTCCACCAGGTCCAAGGCCTGCCGGATGCGGTCCCGCTCCCTCGCGACGCGCCGCCTCTCCACCAGGCGTTCCGCGATTTCCCCTGCAGTGCGGCTCCCCAGGAACCCGCCCTGGGCGACCAGCGAGCGGGCCAGGGCGTCTGAGAGGGCACCGTTGTCCGCCGGCGACGCTTCAGGCATCCCGCCTCCCGCCTCCTGGGGATAGAGAGCCTCCAGGAGACGGTCCACATGGGCCCGCCCCAGGTGCGGCTTGCGGAGGCTTTCCATGTGGCGCAGCACGAACTGCTGCCCCTTGGGGCTCAGGCCCACCCCCTGCAGGAGGGCCTGGACGAGGCCCACGTGCCCCACCTCCACCCTGTACTGACGGACGCCCGCCCCCTCCAGGGCGATGCAGGCCAGGGCCAGGACCTCGGCGTCGGCTGAAGGGCCCTCCGCGCCCAGGAGTTCCGCCCCGACCAGGGTGAACTGGCGAGACCGGCCCCGCTGGGGTGTCTCCAGGCGGAAGACGGGGCCGGCGAACTGGAGCCGGACCGGCTTGGGCCACTCCTGCAGGTGCTCCACGAACAGCCGCCCGATGGAGGCGGTGAACTCTGGGCGCAGACAGAGGCGTCGCCCCCCCTGCTCCAGGGTGTAGAGGCGCACCCCGGGCGCGGGCCCGGCCTTGGCGAGGAAGAGGTCCACGTACTCCAGGACAGGTGGGTCTACCTCCTGATAGCCGAAAGAGGTCATCGCCCGCTGGAGGCGTTCCCGGCAGAGGCGCAAGGTCCGCACCTCTCCCGGCAGGCGGTCGTCCAGGCCCGGTGGTCGCTCAGCCTTCATCGCCTCGTCCCTCCCGCGCCGCGGCGGCGCTGCAGTTCCTCCAGGACCCGCTCCGGG
>JBMFPD010000462.1:0-1310 GCA_049969295.1 Anaerolineae bacterium
TTGAGCGCGCCGAAGAGGGCCCCGCGCAGGGCGGAGCCTTTGAAAGGGGGCATTTCCAGGGCCGTTTCGGCCTTCAGGATGAAGCGCAGGTGGTGGGCGGTGAACTCGGGCATGGCGACCTCCTGAAGTATCCTCGGGTGGATCGTTGGGGAGCCACAGACGGGCCTTCCTGCCTCAATCACCTTCAAACATCAGTCCGAACTCCGACGAATAGGGGGCATCCACAACTCGGGGCCACTTTCCCTGCTCGGACCAGATGCGGCCTTCCTGACGCAGTTGGTGCCAGCGACCCCACGAGATAGACACCAGCAATTGATCGGCTTCCAGGGGGCGGTCACCTCGGAGCCGGTGGTATTCGTCCTCCAGGCTCAGCGGGAGGACTTCCACGCCATCAAAGAGGCGGTTGAAGGCCTCTTCTAACGCTGGGTCGGATTCAAAGGGGCGGAGCGGCTCCAGGAAGGAAGTGCGGAATTCCCTCGCCGTCCGGTCAAATTCGCATTCCCATTTCTCCAAAGTCTTGCCCGTGTACACCTCGTCCAGCCAAGTTTGGACCTGGGCTTCATCCACCACTCGGCCGTTGGCCTCCCGAGCAAGCAGGTCCAGGGAAGCCTGCACCAGGGCGGCGTCGTAGACTCCCTGGCCATCGTCCGGTTCCGTGCAAACGTACACAGGAGCGGATTCCGTGCGGCGTTTGCGGTTCACCCGTCCGAAGCGCTGGATCAGGGCCTCCAGTGGTGCGGGTTCGCTGAAGAGGACGTCCAGGTCCAGGTTCAGGCTGACCTCCACTACCTGAGTGGCCACGAGGAGGACGGGGCGGCGTTCCGTGCTCCCCAGTTGAGCAGCCTGTTGGATGCGTCGCTCCTTTTCCTGACGGTCCACCCCGTGGAACCGGCCGTGGAGGAGGAAGAGGTCCTGGCGGCGCACTGGTGGAACCCGCTCCCGGAGGGCCCGGTACACCCTCTGGGCCTGCCCGACGGTGTTGCAGGTGACCAGGACGAGATGCCCTTCCTGGAACGTGCGGAGGATCAGGTCCAGGGTTCTATCCTCCAGGAGGCTCCCTTCCAGGACGTGCACCTTGTGCCGGGCGAAGGCGCGGTACAGGCGCTCGGAGGCCCGAAGGCTCTGGGCGTTGGGCAGGACGCGGGCCAGGCGCTCGCGCGCAGGACGGGGCATGGTGGCCGACATGACCAGGAACTGAGCGTCCAATTGCTCCCGCAAGAAACGCACCGTCTCCAGGATGAGGGCGAGGCGGCGCGGCTCGTAGGCGTGGATTTCGTCAAATACAAAGGCGGCCTGAGCGTAATCAGCCA
>JBMFPD010000463.1:0-1300 GCA_049969295.1 Anaerolineae bacterium
TCGCTACTCCTGCTCAAAGGTGGTCCCCAGGGCCGCTGGCGGCGAGACCCGCAGCGCCCGCCGCAGGGGCCGTTGCACCGGGGTCGGGAAGAGGGCCACGGCCCGCTCCACACCCCCGCTGGTCACCAGGAGGAGGACCAGGATCATGAGGGCGAAAGGCGTGGCCTGGAAGACCTGGGTCGGCAGGCCCGGGATGACCCCCTGGAGGAGGCTCCCCAGGGTGTTCAGCGTGCCGAAGAGGTAGGCCCCCATCGCCGCCCGCACCGGGTGCCACCCCCCGAAGATGACGATGGCCAGCGCGATCCAGCCGATGCCGTAGGTGTGGTGGTAACTCCATCCCAGTTTCACCGAGAGGGAGTAGGCCGCGCCCGCTGCGCCCACAAGCGCCCCGCCCAGCACCGTGTACAGGTACCGCAGGCGGCGGACGTCCGCCCCCCGCGCGAAGGCCGCCGCCGGGCGCTCTCCCACGCCCTGGAGGATCAGGCCAGGGCGGGTGCGGAACATCCACCACCACGCCAGCCCGACGAGGACGAAACTGGCGTAGACCACGGGGTTGTGGTCAAAGAGGATTGGCCCTACGATAGGGATCTGGCTCAGGCCCGGGATGGGCAGGTGCGGCACCGACGGGCCGGGCTTGCGCACGAAGGGGTTGCCCAGGAACGAACTGAGGTCCGTGCAGAGGAGGGTCAGCACGAACCCCACCGCCACCTGGTCCAGGCGCAGTTCAATGCTGGCCGCCGCCACCACCAGCGCCACCAGCGCGCCCACGGCCATGGCCGCGGCGAACCCCAGCCACAGGCTCCCGGTCGTGTAGGCCACGGCGAAGCCGGTCATCGCCGAGAGGAGGATGGTGCCGTCCAGGGAGAGGTTGGTGACCCCGGCCTTCTCCGTGAGGGTCTCGCCCACGGTGGCGATGACCAGGGGGCTGGAGTCGGCCAGGATGGAAGCCACAATGGCCACGGCAAAGGCGGTGTCCATGGTCATTCCTCCCGCGCCCGCCCCGCCCGGCGGGCCCGCGCCCCCTGGAAGAGGAGGACGAAGAGGACCAGTACCCCCTGGAGGATGCCCCCCAGCGCGCTGTCCAGTTGCAGTTCCAGGGGGAGCTGGAGGCTCCCTTTGGTGATGGCGGCGAAGAAGAAGGCTACCGGTGCCACCCACACGGCGCGGTACCCGGAGAGCATCACCACCAGGATGGCCAGGTAGCCATAGCCGCTGGAGATGGCGGGGATCAGGCGGTGGAAGAGGCCCAGCGTCTGCACCGCACCGGCGAGCCCTCCGAACAGGCCGCATCCGCCAAAGG
>JBMFPD010000464.1:0-1295 GCA_049969295.1 Anaerolineae bacterium
TCCTCCAGGGGCGCTACCGCCTGGAAGCGCGCCTGATGCTGCGGGCCACACACCTCCAGGACGGCGTGCCAAAGGGCTCGTTTGAGGCCCTCAACGACGTGGTGGTGAGCCGGGCGGTCCTCGCCCGGGTGGTGCGCCTGCCCACCTACATTGACGGTGACTACCTGACGACCTACGTCTGTGACGGGGTCATCGTCTCCACCGCCACCGGCTCCACTGCCTACGCTCTCGCCGTGGGCGGCCCCATCCTGCCACCGGACCTGCACAACATCCTCCTCATCCCCATCGCCCCACATCTCAGTTTCAGCCGGGCCATCGTCCTGGCGGAAGGGGCGAAGGTGCACTTCCAGGTGCAGACCGACCACCGGGCCGTGCTGACGGTGGATGGGCAGTTCCACGTGGAGCTGAACGACGGCGACCATGTGGTGGTGGAGGCCAGCCCCCACACGTGCCGTTTCGTGCGCCTGGGCCCCCCTTCGTACTTTTACCGCACCTTGATGGAGAGACTCCGATGGACCGTGTAGAGCCTCCTGGCACCCCAGGGGAGGGGCAGGTTCTCTATTGCGTCAACCACCCCACACGGGAGACCCTCCTGCGGTGCAACAAATGCGGCCGCCCCATCTGCCTGGACTGCGCCGTCCAGACCCCTGTGGGGTACCGCTGCAAGGACTGTGTGCGCCAGCAGCAGGCGGGCTTCTACAACATCCGCTCTCTGGATTACGTGGCTGCGGCGGTCCTCTCGCCCGTCCTGGGGTTCGTCGGCGCGCTTCTGACCGGCACGGTGGGCTGGCTGACCCTCTTCCTGGCCCCCGTGGCCGGCGGCCTCATCGCCGAGACCGTGCAGTGGGCGGCGCGGCGGCGCCGCGGGCGGTACCTGTGGCTGGTCTGCAGCGCCGGCATCGTCCTGGGCACGGGGGTGGCCGCCCTGCTCTTCGCCCGCACCCTCTGGGCGTTCCTGTGGCTGGGGGCTTTCGCTGCCCTGGGGATTGGCACCGTGTACGCGCGGCTCCGGTGAAGCACGGCGGGAAGGGATGCTGAGCGAACTCTTCGTCAAGGACTTCGCCATCATAGACGAACTGCACCTGCGGTTCGCCCCGGGCCTGAACATCCTGACTGGGGAAACGGGCGCGGGCAAGTCCATCATCATAGATGCCGTAAGCCTGCTCCTGGGGGCGCGGGCCAGCCAGGAGGTCATCCGGGCAGGGTGTGAGGAAGCGCGCGTGGAGGGGATCTTCCTCCTGGACCCCCGCCGGGCAGAGGTCCTGGAGCCGTGGCTCCGGGAGCAGGGGCTGGAG
>JBMFPD010000465.1:0-1198 GCA_049969295.1 Anaerolineae bacterium
CCCACGCCCACGCCGACCGCCACGCCCACGCCAACCGCCACGCCCACACCCACGCCGACGCCCACGCAGGTGCCGCCGGGCGTGCGAACGTCCATCATGGACACCCACACCATCGTCGCCTTCTACGGCCGGGCCTTCTCGCCCCACGAGCGTATGGACAAGGTCGCCATCCTGGGCAGGCTGGGCTACTACGATAACTTTGACCAATTCTACACCGAGGTCATCTCCTACTGCGCCGAGGTGGACGCCGCCAACGGCGATCTGGGCGTGATCCCCGCCATGGACATCATCTTCCAACTGGCGTCGGGGACCAAGGAGAATGGCGGCGGCACCTACCTCATCAGCGTGCAGGAGTACCTGGACGCCACTGACGGGGGATCGCTTGAAGAAGACTATATCAAGCCTGCTGCCAAGAAAGGCGTGCTCGTGTTCCTGGACAACCAGTTGGGCCTGTCATCGGTGTTGAGCCAGGCCGAGGCCATGCTCCCCTACCTGGAAAAGTACGACAACGTCCACTTCTTCTTTGACCCCGAGTTCCACATCTATCCGGAGCAGCACGAGTCGGGCGAGGTAACCATCCCCGGCAGGCCGCTACCCGGGCGGATTGACGCCGCCGACGTCAACGCTGCGCTCCAGCGCATCCACCAGTTCATGCAGGAGAAGGGCATCCGCCGTGAAGTCATCGTGGGCCTGCACCAGTTTGAGGACCTCAACGTGCCCTCGGATAAGCGCACCATGATCGTGGACAAGGCCGACATCGTGATCCCCCCCGGCATCACCCTCGTCTTTGACGCCGACGGCTTCAGCCCGTCCGAGAACAGCCAGGAGATCAAACTGTCCAAGTACCGAGGCATCACGGACCCCAACGCGTACCCATTTTTCGGCAAGGGCGGCGGCGCATACCCGGCCATCAAGATCTTCCCGCCGAACGACTATGTCCACGTAACGCGCTACGACTACGACCCACTGACGCCTCGCCACCTGTTCGGCCTGGAACCCATCCGCAATGGGCGGTACTTCAGCCCGCCCCCGGCGCTCATCATCCTCAACTAACCCTGGGCAAACGCCACAGGGCAGGATTCACCGCAGGGGCGCAGAGGACGCAGAGATTCTCCTTGAACCCTCCGCGTTCTCTGCGCTCTCTGCGGTGCAAATCCCCGCGCCATTCCCTTGTCTGTTCCCAATTCACCACAGAGCA
>JBMFPD010000466.1:0-1186 GCA_049969295.1 Anaerolineae bacterium
TAGTAGGGAAACCATGGGAGACCCGCGGGGCGCGGCTCAGCCTTTAGGATATAGGAGCTGACAAATGGAAATCGCTATCCTCGTTTGGCTTGCATTCGGAGTCCTCACCGGCTACATCTGCCAGAAGAAAGGCATCGGCTTCGGCTGGGGGTGCGCCCTCGGCTTCCTTCTCGGCCCCATCGGCACCCTCATCGCCCTCCTCAGCAAGGGCAGGCTCAGGAGATGCCCCTATTGTGCCGAGATGGTGAGGCCCGAGGCAACGGTCTGCAAGCACTGCGGGAAGGACCTTCCCCCTCTGGAGCCCGCGGCCCCCGCCGTGACAAGGGAGCCGTCCCGGGCCAGCAGAATGGTGGGGATCGCAATCCTTGTGGTCTTGGGCTTGGTCATCGCCGGTGCGCTAGCCTGGTACTATGTCCCGAAGGTCCGCCTCCTCATATCTGAGCGCTCCCTGTCTGCCCGCCTCATCTGTCGGCCGGGGCAGACGACCGTCGGGTTGATAGGTGGGGATCCAACAAGACCCAGTGTACTGGCGAGGGATGATGGCACCCCCATCGTCAAGTACACTGCGCCCTGCGGAGAAGAGGTAAAGATCACACATCAGGCTGAGATCATGGGAGGGTCTTACTACTGGGTCATCCTGCCGGACACCAGGGCTGGCTGGGTGCCAGTGGAGCAGGTGGGAAGGGGCACGCCCTCGGAAAATAGGCTGCCTACGTCGACCCCTCATCTGGCTTGGCTCTCCTGCAAGGACTGCGCCGATGCGGGCATGCTCATCAACCTCTGGGACAGCCCTCAGCGCGGACGTGTCACAGGGCGGCTCCCGCATGGAACCCTGGTCACGATCCTGGACAGCAGGGATGGGCACTATCTGGTAAGCGCGCGGGGGAAACGCGGCTGGGTGAGCGAAGCCATGATCAGTAGCGTCAAACCAGCAGAGTAGGGGCCTTGGCAGCAGGGAGAGGGAATTGATGCAACGGCTCAGCGTGTTAGAGGCAAGCGTTTCTTTAAGGTTCGCGACCAAGCGCTTCGGCAGATTCTGAAGTGGGCGGTCGGAGCATAACCACTACAGGTAGTAGGTGTTGGTGCCTGAACACACTACATCTTGTGGTTCAGAGCCACCCTAGCTCAATCGGCAGAGCAAGCGCTTCGTAAGCGTTAGGTTTGGGGTTCAAGTCCCCAGGGTGGC
>JBMFPD010000467.1:0-1183 GCA_049969295.1 Anaerolineae bacterium
CGCGAGGTGAACCTCACCCTACCCCCGCCGCCTTCGGCGGCACCCCCTTTCCTCCCCGATGCGGGGAGGAAAGGGGGGTGGGGGATGGGAGAGGTCGGTCTTCCCGCGTCCCCGACTCACCAACACAAGATGCAACCGCAACGTCGGCCTGACCCGGTTGACGGGAGGCTTCCCCTGGTGGTATCATGTCCCGTGCTGGGATGTGGGAGGGACGGATGGCTGTCGGGCGCGCGCCAGGGAAGGTGATCCTCTTCGGCGAACACGCCGTCGTCTACGGGCGGCCGGCCATTGCCGTGCCTGTGGCGGAGGTCCAGGCGGAAGTCACTGTGGAGCCCGGGCCCTACCGCCAGGGCATCCTCGTCCACGCGCACGATCTGGAAGAGTCCTTCTACCTGGACGAAGTGGACGACGACCACCCCATCCGGCGCACCATCGTGAACACCCTCCACCGCCTTCGTGTGGGCTCGCCGCCGGACCTCACCATCTCCATCCGCTCCACCATCCCCATCGCCCGGGGCCTGGGGAGCGGCGCGGCCGTGGCCACGGCCCTCATCCGCGCCCTCGCGAACTACTTTGACGAGTACCTCAGTTCCCAGGAGGTCTCCGACCTGGCCTACGAGACGGAGATCCTCCACCACGGCAACCCCAGCGGCATTGACAACACCGTGGTGGCCTTCGGCAAGCCGGTCTACTACGTGCGTGGCCAGAAGTTGGAGATCTTCTGGGTTCAGCGGCCTTTCACCCTTGTCATCGGCGACACGGGCATCCCCAGTTCCACCCGCGAGGTGGTGGAGGATGTGCGCCGCGCCTGGGAGAAGGACCCGCACCGGTACGAGGCCTGGTTTGATGAGATCGGCCGCATCGCCCAGGAGGCGCGATGGGCCATAGAACGGGGCCGGATAGACGAACTGGGCCCCCTGATGGATGCAAACCACCGCCTTCTCCAGGCCATCGGTGTCTCCTGCCCGGCCCTGGACGCCCTGGTGCAGGCTGCCCGGCAGGGAGGCGCGCTGGGAGCCAAACTCTGCGGCGCAGGGCGGGGCGGCAACATGGTCGCCCTGGTGACGGAACAGACGGCTGGCCAGGTCAGCATGATGCTGCGTCTGGCCGGGGCCCGCAACGTCATCCTCACCACCGTGCGCTAGACCCAACCCCTGTCCCCCTGAGGGGGGTAGGGGTGAGG
>JBMFPD010000468.1:0-1134 GCA_049969295.1 Anaerolineae bacterium
CTTTGAGCGCCGCCGAGAGGATGACCAGGCAGAAACCGGTCCAGATCCAGACGTTGGAAAAGATGAGGGCGAAGTTGTTGAGGGGTCTCTCAATGAGCCAGCCCACTGGCTCGCCGCCGAGGGCCGTCACCACTCCGTTCAGGAGGCCGATCTGGTTCGCCGACGCGGGCTTGTAGGCGTAGACGAATTTCCAGATGACCCCGGCGCTCGTTGCCGAGATGGCCATGGGCAGGAAGATGATGGACTTGACCACTGACTCGTACCGCACCCGGTCGGCCAGGACGGCGATGATGAGCCCAAACGTCACCACCAGCCCGGTGAAGAAGACCAGCCAGAGGAGGTTGTTGCGGATGGCGATGCGCATGACCGGGTCGGTGAGGGCATAGCGGTAGTTTTCCAGGATGCCCCAGCACGCCTTGCCGGCCGTGCACTCGGCGCTGGCCGGGAGTTGGGAATGCCGGTCCAGGAAACTCAGGTAGAGGGTGCTGACCACCGGGTAGACCAGGTAGATGAGGAGGATGAGGAGGGTGGGGCCAATGTAGATCCACGGGCGGATGCGGGATTGGGCCTTCTCGGGCAGGAAGCGGAGGAGGAACTCCGCACCCAGGAAGAAGGCCAACACGCCTCCGATGCCCGCGCCGATGGCCAGGAGCATCTGTGCAACGGGGGAAAGCCAACTCATGGTCTCTCGCATCGCAGGCCCCCTTGGCAGATGGAAAGGCGAGAGGCAGCCTCTCTGCGGGCTGCCTCCCGCTCGGTCATCCGTGGGCCCCTGTCACTTGTAGGCGTCTACCGCGGTGGCTTCAATGGTCTTGAGGACGGTATCCAGGTCCTCGCCGGCCACGTAGTCCAGGGTCCCCTTCCAGAAGGAGCCAGCACCCACCGCCGCGGGCATCAGGTCCGAGGCGTCAAACCGGAACACTTCTGCGCTGACCAAGGCCTGGGCGATGGCCTTGGTGGTGGCGTCCGGGTAGACGTCCAGGCTGACCCGCTTGTTGGGCGAGAGGAAGCCACCCTTGGCCGCCCAGATCTCCTGGGCCTCTGGCGTGGCCAGGTATTTCATCAGTTCGCGGGCCTCTGGCGTGTCGTTGAGCATGACGATGAGGTCCGCCCCGCCCAGGGCCGGCGTGCCCC
>JBMFPD010000469.1:0-1119 GCA_049969295.1 Anaerolineae bacterium
CTACCCCCGCCGCCTTTGGCGGCGCCTCCTTCCCCTCCCCGATACGGAGAGGGAAGGGGGTGGGGGGATGGGAGAGGTCGGTCTTCTCGCGTCCCCGACTCACCAACACAAGATGGCAACCCCGACAGGGGGCGCTACTGGTTGACGCACCTGCGCAGGGATGCTATAATGCCAGTGCGAACTCCCGACGCCGGCCCGCTTTGCCAGGCGTTTGCCTGGGCTCACCGTCCGACAGGGCGTTCCGCAGCGGGGGATCTCTCCATGGGCGATCGTCCGCACGTTCTGTGGGAGCGCAGAGCCCGTGTGTTGGCCCTTCTCGTGGGCGCGCTCCTGTTGTTGGGCACCCTGGCCTGCAGCCCGTGCGGGCTGACCATCCCCGGCCCGGAGCGCGCCCCTACACCGCGCCTCGTCATCCTGGTGGCTACACCCACCCCCCTGCCCGAAGCCCTGGTCGCCCAGGCCGAAGCCGAAGAGCGCCTGGTGGTGCACCTGGCCGCGTCTGCCAGCCATTCCGTCGTCAGCATCCGGGTGGTCCGCCTGTGGGAGGAAATGGCTGCCATCCCCGAACACGGCGAGGGGCCCTTCTACCAGTACAGCGAAGGCTCAGGCTTCTTCCTGGACCGGGAGGGCCACCTCATCACCAACCACCACGTTGTGGCCGACGCGCTGGACATCCAGGTCACCCTCTCCAATGGTCTTGTCGTGCCTGCGGAGGTCGTGGGCTCCGATGCCGATAGCGATCTGGCGGTCCTGCGGGTGGAGATCCCCCCAGACCTGAGCGTGCCCCTGGAACTGGGCGATTCCTCCACCCTCCAGGTGGGCCAGCGGGTCATCGCCATCGGCAACCCCTACGGCCTGGAGCACACGGTGACCTCCGGCATCGTCAGCGCTGTGGGCCGGGTGGTCCAGCAGGAACTGGGCGGCTACTCCCTGGCCCAGATCATCCAGACCGATGCGGCCATCAACCCCGGCAACTCCGGAGGTCCCCTTCTGGACCTGAGGGGGCGGGTGGTGGGCGTGAACGCCTTCCTGTATTCTGAGACCGGTTCCTTCGCCGGGGTGGGGTTTGCCGTGCCCATCAACATGGTCAAGCGGATCGCCCGGGCCCTGATGGAGAAG
>JBMFPD010000470.1:0-1117 GCA_049969295.1 Anaerolineae bacterium
GTAGGCCGCGAGGAGCGCCCGCCCCTCCACCTCCGAGAGAGCCCCCTGGCGGCCCTGGAGCCGCTCCCGCCATGCCGCCAGGTCCGGCGGGGAGGGGCAACCGACGTCCCTGGAGACCAGCCGCTTGCGCCGGAAGGCCGCGTAGCGGATGAAGGCTTGCACCGCCCGCAGCGTCTCCCGCGTCCCCTGCAGGTAGGGCACACCGCCCGCGTCCAGGACTTCCTTCACCCGTGGGTGGAACGTCGTGGACAGGTTGGAGAACAAGAGGACGGGCTTGCCCGTCTCTCGGGCAGCCCGCACGGCGGCCTCGGCCACGGCCAGGGACTGCTCCACCTCCCTCTCCGCAACCTGGGGAGGGGTGTCCCGGGTCACGGCCAGGAGGTGGATCCCCTTCTCCCGCGAGACCACTTCCACGCAGGCCGGGTAGGTGCTCTCCAGGTCGCCGCTGCCCCAGGCGTCCAGGGGGTTGGCGATGTTGGTGTAAGGCGGCAGGATGCGCTCCAGGGCGGCCAGCGCTTCCGGAGAGAAGGAGGGGAAGCGCAGACCCAGGTCGGCGGCCAGGTCGGCCACCAGCCCGATCTGCCCTCCCGAAAGGCTCAGGAGCCCCACCCCGTCCCCTTCCGGCAGGGGGCAGGTGAGGAACAGTTCCGCCGCCTCCAGGAGTTCGTCCAGGGTGTCCAGGCGGACCACCCCCAGCCGCCGGAAGGCCGCGTCGCAGACCGCGTCCGAACCGGCCAGGCTCCCGGTGTGGGCCTGGACGGCGCGCTGGGCCGCCTCGGACCGGCCCACCTTGACCACAAGGATCGGCTTCCCAGCCTCTGCCGCGGCCTGGGCCGCAGCGGTGAACTTCCGGGGGCTGCGGATCCCCTCCAGGAAGGCGAGGATGACCTTCGTCTGGGGGTCGCGCACCAGGTGCGCCAGGTAGTCGGCACTATCCAGCACGGCCTCGTTGCCGCTGGAGATGAGGTAACGGAAGCCGAAGCGGGCGGCGTTGGCCAGGCCCAGGCAGATGGCCCCGCTCTGGACCACGGCCGAGACGCCCCCCGCTCTGGTGGCGGGGCTCAGGGCCACGCTGTAGGTCGCCACACGGTCCACCAGGTTGGCCACGCCGATGCAG
>JBMFPD010000471.1:0-1114 GCA_049969295.1 Anaerolineae bacterium
CTCCCGGCGTGCCCCCCGCGCCGGAAAGAAACGAGACAGCCCCACAGCGGGCGACAGGACCCCCTCCCCCGCGCAAGACGCACGGAGGGGGAAGGGGGTTCTCCCCTAGGAGGCCGGGGGCTCCCCGCCCAGTTCCGCCTTGAGGGCAGCCAGTTCTTGCTCCACGTCCTGCTCGGCTTCCTGCTCCGCGAAGCGGGCCTCCTTGCCAGACTCCGCCTCCAGTTCCCGCAGGGCCTCCAGGACCAGTTCCTGGTCTTCCACCTTATCCTTGATGCGCTCAAAGGCCCGGAAGGCGTCTTCGGCGTAGGTCAGGGTGGAGAGGGTCTTGCGGATTTCCTGTTCGGCCTGCACCCGCTTCCGCCGGGCGAGGATCACGTCCTTCTGGCGCTTGGCGTCCTCAATCTTGGCCTCCAGGGCGTGCAGTTGCTCCTTGAGCCGGGTGACCGCCTCGGTCTGCTCCTCTAAGGCTTTCTGGAGCGCCTCAGCCCGCTTCTGGTGGGCCAGTTTGCGGGCCAGGGCCTCGCGGGCCAGAGCCTCGTCGCCAGCGCGCAGGAACGCAGCAGCCTTCGCATGCCACTGTTCCGCCAGGGCGCGGGCGGCCAGGAGGTCCCGCTCCATCTTTTTCTCCTGCGCCATGGCCTCGGCCACCTGTCCCTTGGCCTTGTCGCGCTCCTCCTCCATGTCCCGCAGGAGCTGGTAGACCATCTTCTCCGGGTCCTCGGCCTTGTCCAGAAGGTCGTGGATATTGGCCTTCAGAAGGGTGGCAATCCGATCCAAAATGGGCATGGTCCGTCCCTCCTCAGGGAAGTTCTGAGAGCCGCCTGCCGACACCTACAGCCTCATTCTACCGCGAAGGGCCGATCCGCGCCAGACAACAAGCCGGGAAAACCCTGACATTTGGCCCCCTGCGGTGGAGGGATGGCATACCTCACCCCACTCCCAGCCTCCTCCCTTTCCATCGCATGGAGAGGGAGGCCGCCGCAGGCAGCAGGGGGAGGGAGAGGTGAGAAGGCCCGCACGCCACTACCTTCGCCGCCCACCTGCCAACAGAAAGTGGAACCGCAACCGCCACGCCTCTGGCCGTTGCGGTCTCCCTGCCCCTGTGCTACAATGG
>JBMFPD010000472.1:0-1099 GCA_049969295.1 Anaerolineae bacterium
CTTGCGCTCCTTGAGGACCCCGGGCTCTTCCTGGTCACCCAGGGCCGGGAGGGCCGGCCCAATGTCATGACCATCGGCTGGGGCACCGTGGGCTTCATCTGGGGCAAGCCCATCTTCTGCGTTCTGGTGCGCCCTTCCCGCTACTCCTACCACCTCCTGGAGGAGGGAGGGGCTTTCACCGTCTGCGTCCCCTCCGAGGCCCAGTACGACGCTGCAGATTTCTGCGGCACCCGTTCCGGCCGGGAGTGCGACAAGTTCCGCGAGTGCGGCCTGGAGGCCCTGCCTTCCCTGCAGGTGCAGGTGCCCGGCATCGCGGGCTGCCCGGTCATCTACGAGTGCCGGGTGGTGCACCGCAGCGACGTGGTGCCGGAGCACCTCGCGCCGGAGATCCGGGCCGACGCGTACCCCAAAGGCGATTTCCACCGCGTTTACTTCGGGGAGATCCTGGTGGTGCGAGCCCTGCCGGACGCGGAGAGACTCCTGCGCGCGTGAGGGGCCCTGCCAGGCAAGCGGAAACAGCCATGCCCTGGGTGCAGTGCCGGTTCTACGCCGAACTGAACGATTTCCTGCCGCCACGGAAGCGGCAGGTCACCTTTGCCCACGAGGTGAAGGGCCGCGCCTCAGTCAAGGACGTCATTGAGAGCCTGGGCGTCCCCCACACGGAGGTGGACCTCATCCTCGTCAACGGCGAATCGGTGGACTTCGGGTACCTCGTGCAGGAGGGGGACCGCATCGCCGTCTACCCCGTCTTTGAGACCATAGACATCACGCCCATCCTGCGGGTCCGTCCCCGGCCCTTGCGGGAGCCGCGCTTCGTGGCGGATGGCCACCTGGGCCGGCTGGCGGCCTACCTGCGCATGCTGGGGTTTGACACCCTCTACCGCAACGACTACTCCGACGCGGACCTGGCCCGTCTCTCGGCGGAGGAGGGGCGCATCCTCCTCACCCGCGACCGGGGCCTCCTGAAGCGCAGCCAGGTCACCCACGGCTACTGCTTGCGGAACACCGCGCCCCGGGAGCAGGTGGTGGAGGTCCTGCGGCGGTTTGACCTCTTCGGCCTGGTGCAACCCTTCCAACGGTGCCTGCGGTGCAACAGCCT
>JBMFPD010000473.1:0-1076 GCA_049969295.1 Anaerolineae bacterium
CAGAAAGACCGGCGGGGTCGTGATAATTGATTCGCTGGAATATCTCGTGACGAACAATAAATTCGCGAGCGTTCTGAAACTCATTCAGGCAATTCTCTCTCCCCAGCCCGCCCTGGACGAGCACTACTGGCTCTCCCGGCCCATCGCCCCGCCCGGAAACCCCGAGGCCAGCCGCTACTACCCCTACGGCACCACGGCGCAGGGACAGTACCTCCTCCACCACGGGGTGGACCTGGTGAACGAGATGGGCACGCCGGTCCTGGCCGTGGCCGACGGCCGCGTGGTCGCCGCGGGCGACGACCACCAGGTTGCCTACGGCCCCACGACGGACTTCTACGGCCAGGTCGTCATCCTGGAACTGGACCGCCGGTGGCAGGGCCAGCCCATCTACTGCCTCTACGGGCACCAGTCGGAAGTGACCGTCCAGGTGGGGGACTGGGTGGCCCGGGGAGATGTGGTGGGCAAGGTCGGGATGTCCGGCATCGCCCTGGGCCCCCACCTGCACTTTGAGGTGCGCATGGGCGAGAACTCCTACTGGGCAACACGCAACCCGGAACTCTGGCTGCGCCCCTTCCCCGGGATGGGGACCATTGCCGGCCGCCTGGTAGATGCCACGGGCCGCATGGTGCCGGAGGCCCTCGTCACCCTGCACCCGGCCTCGGACCCCGACAAACGCCTCTGGGAGACCTGGACCTACCCCGCGGACAAGGTCAACCCCGACGACGCCTGGCCGGAGAACTTCCTCTTCGCCGATGTGCCAGAAGGGGAATACCTGCTCAAGGCCCAGGTGGGCGGCCAGTGGTTCTTCCCCGTGGTGCGAGTGGAGGCGGGGCGCACGACGCGCGTGGAGATCAGGGCCCGCTAGCGGGCCCGGCCGGGCTTCCGAACCACTTCTCCTGAAGCGCCTGCAGGGTCCCCTCTTCCTCCAGATGCTCCAGGGCCCGGTTCACGGCCCGCAGGAGCGCCCGGTCCTTGGGGTGCACAGCCACGGCGTAGGGCTGGTCCGTGAGGAGCACGTCCAGGAGGACCACGTCCGGGGAGCGGCCGGCGTACTGGAGCGCAGCCACCCCCTCCAG
>JBMFPD010000474.1:0-1069 GCA_049969295.1 Anaerolineae bacterium
GTCGGTGTCAATGGTCACCACGCGCTTCCCCAGGAGGGCCAGTGCTACCCCCAGGTTGGCCGTGGCCGTGGTCTTGCCCACTCCCCCCTTGCCCGAGGTGATGGTCACGATCCGCGCCGGCATGAGCCCTCCTTGTCCTGCAACCCCTGGGGCAGGCACGCCTGTCCAGGGCCTTCAGAGCAGCGCTGTACCCCAGCGCACACTGTCCGCAGTGCGGCACGCCAGTGCCACCACGCACTGCGCGTCCGTGCAAGTTGAAAAACCAGCGTGGTCCAGCGCTAGGACCACGGCTCTACCACGATCCGCCCATCCCTGAGCCTGGCCACTTCGGGGGCGTCCGGCTCCCCAGCGTTCTCGGGCGAGCGGGCCACCACATCGGCAATGCGCAACTGCGTCGGAGCCAGGCGCAGGGCGCAGATGACCGCCCCTTCGTCCCCGTGTGCGCCCGCGTGTACGGTGCCCCGCAGCCGCCCCCAGACGACCACATGGCCCCCGGCCACGATCTCCGCCCCAGGGTTGACGTCGCCGATGACCACCACGTGCCCCGGGTGGCGCAGGGCCTGGCCTGAGCGGAGCGTCCGGCAGACGAGGACCGCCCCCTCAGCCTCCTGTGTCGGAGAAGGCCCGACCGCACCTGCAACAGGAGCCCTTCGGCCTTCCGGCAGGACCTCCAGCCCCAGGGCCCGTGCCGAGGCAGCCGTCTCCGCGGCCTCGGTGTCCACTGCCCACAGGGAGACCCCCCATCGTGCCAGGCACTCGCCCACCTGGGCGACCTCCTCCGCCGACATCTGGCGGGGCCCCACATGGAGGACCACCCGACCGCCGCGGAAAAAAGCGGGGCGTTGTGCCAGGTGCCCCTCCAATTCCTCCACCAGGGTGCTCAAATCCCCAGGCCCCAGGAAGACGGCCAACCCGTCCTTGGTGCCCTTGATGGTCACCCGTCCAGGCACGATCCCCGCCCCTCGCCCAAGGCTTCCTGCAAGGTTGCACCCGAAACCGCGTGGCTTCAAAGAGGATTATAACACAACTTTGGACCTCCAACAACTGGCGTAAGCCGGAGTGGCGATTG
>JBMFPD010000475.1:0-989 GCA_049969295.1 Anaerolineae bacterium
ATGGCGGTGAGGATGGCCGTGTTGTCCACCGCCACGATCATGATGCCGTCCACGCCCTGGGTGATGAAGGACTCGATCTGGGTGTTCTGGAGTTGCGGGTCGTTGTCGGCCACCAGTTCCAGGAGCTTCACCCCCAGTTTCTCGGCCGCTTCGCGGACGCCCTTCATCTCCGCCTGGCGGCCCAGGAACAGTTTGTCCAGCGAGACACCGATGACGAGCCCTGCAGCGGACGGCGTGGGCTTCTCCACCTTGGCCCCCGTGGCTCCCCAGATCTTGTCGGCGTTCTGGGCGGCGTTCTTGTAGGTGTAGAGGGTGCCGGGGAACCGCTGGTCCTTCACCGCGGGCTTCCCACCCTGGACGACCAGGACGGCGTTCTCCAGGGCGGCGCGGCCCAGCTGGCCCAGCGGCAGGGCGACGACGGCATCCGTCCACCCTTCCACTGTGGCCCGGTAGCCCGGTTCGGAGCCGTCAATGGTGCAGACGATGATGTGTCCGGGCTCGCCCGCCACATGTAGCTTGCCCGCCTCCTGGAGGGCCGTCTTGATGCTGTCCTGCATGAAGTCCGAGGGCACCTGGATCGCCCACAGGTCTGGATGCGCCGTCAGCACGTTGGTCACGGCGTTCAGGGCCTTGTCGGCGTTCCAGTCCGTCGGCTCCTGGATGATGGTCAGGTTGGTCTCCGACTTCAGGGCATCCTCAAAGCCGTCCCGACGCTGGATGGCGTTGTCGTCGTTGAGGGCCCCCAGCAGGTTCAGCACCAGGTGGGGCTTGCCATCGTTGAGGCTCTTGACGTACTCCCCGCAGGCCTTTCCGTCGGCGTAGGAGTCCAGGCCGCTGTGGTAGGCGATCCAGTCGTGGTCCACCTTGCGGTCAAAGGTGACCACGGGGATGCCTGCGGCCTCGGCCTTGTCGATGGCGGTGAGGATGGCCGTGTTGTCCACCGCCACGATCATGATGCCGTCCACGCCCTGGGTGATGAAGGACTCGAT
>JBMFPD010000476.1:0-968 GCA_049969295.1 Anaerolineae bacterium
TGATCGGGCGGTACGAGCGCTTCCTGGCCCGGGTCAACGAGGTCCCCCTGGACACAGCCCTGCGCCTCCTGGGCCTCTTGAACGTCCGCTACATCCTGGAGCCGGGCCCCCTGGAGGGCATGGAGCCAGTGCACACCACACCGTACCTCCGCGTCTACCGCAACCCCTACGCCCTGCCCCGGGCGTGGGTGGTGCCCCGGGCCCGGGTGGTGTCGGACCCCGAGGCGACCCTGGCCACCCTGGGCCAGGCCACCTTTGACCCCCTTCAGGAGGTGCTCCTGGAGGAACCGGTGCCGCTGCCCGGTGGGACGGGGGCTGCGCCACAGGGGACGCGGGTTGCAGTGTGGCACGCCAGTGCCGCTGGTGGGGGCGCAACGCCGCTGCACTCCTACGCTACCCGCCTCCCCAATCCCCTCCCTGGGATGGAGAAGGAGGTCCGTGCCTCGTGGCATACGCACGGCGCCGGCACCGTTTGGAACAGCGAAGAGGCTCCCCTATCCTTGCACATTGGCCCCTCTGGGGTTACAATAGACGTCGCCCTGGCGGAGCCGGGATACCTGTGCCTCAGCCAGACTTTCTACCCTGGCTGGGAGGCCCGTCTGGATGGGGAGCCCGCCCCCGTGGTCCGGGGGGATTACCTGCTCACCGTGGTGCCCCTTCCGGCGGGGGAGCACCAGGTGGCCCTGCGGTACCGGCCGCGGTCCTTCTGGGTTGGGGCCGGGATGAGCGGGGCAGCCTGGCTGGCCCTGGCTTCTGCGGCGGGCCTCCGGTTCTGGCGCGGCCGCAGGGCGGGTAGCCCCCTGGCCCCGGCAGGGCAATCCTGAGAAAGGTGCCGGTGCATCGTGCAGACCATCGCCATTATCCTCCCAACCTACAACGAGCGGGAGAACCTGGAGCCCCTCGTGCTGGACATCCTCGCGCTGGGCCTCCCGGCCCGCATCGTGGTGGTGGACGACAACTCCCCCGAC
>JBMFPD010000477.1:0-969 GCA_049969295.1 Anaerolineae bacterium
GGGAGGAGGAGAAGCCGCCCCTCCACCCGCACCCTCCTTCCCCCCTGCCAGGCCCCCGCCTCCACGGAGAGGGCGAGGAGGTTGCCGAGGGGAGATGCCTTCCGGTAGAACTCCTCCCCCACGCCGAACCGCCCGGAGAAGACCCAGGGCGGGCCTCCTCCTCTCGGGGCCAGGGGGCGAGGTGCTCCTGCGCCAGGTCGCCACCTTCTCGCCCGAAGCGCCCCTGCGGGTGCCCCTGGAGGGGGCCCCTTTCCAGGGTCCAGGGGAGGTGCGCCTGCTGGACGAAAACGGCAAGACCTTGTACACTTATACGTGGCAGAAATAAAGCGAGAGGGAAGGAAAGCCTCATGGCAGAGCGAAGGACGCCGCCCGAAGCTCCTGGGGCCGGCCCGAGGCCACGGCCCCGCCAGGACCCCGGCCGCGAACCCCGTGGAGGGACCTGGCGCTGGGCCATCCTGGCCCTGGGCCTGGTCTTCTGCTCCCTCAGCATGGTCCTGGGGGCGGCGGCCCTGGGGGCGTACCACGGGGCCCGCGACCGGCTCGTGGCCATGCAGGCGGCAGCGCAGGAACACTATCAGCGCGGCCTGGAGCACCGCCAGGCTGGCGAATGGGAACTGGCCCGGGTGGAGTTTGAAGAGGCGCTCCGCCTCAACCCGGGCATGGAGGAGGCCCGCCAGCAATTGAGCGAGGTCCTCGGGGCCCTCGCTGCCCAGCCCACAGCCACCTCGGAGGCGCGGACCCAGGCCGTGGTCGCCCTTCTGGAGGAAGCCCAGGCCCTCTACCGTGCCGGCCAGTGGGAGGAAGCGGCGCGCCGCCTGGAGACCGTCCGCAGCCTGGACCCGGACTTCCAGCCCGACCTTCTGGCGGAACTCCTCTACAACGCCTACCTGGGCGCGGCCCAGGAGATGGAGAAGGCTGGCCGCGATGAGGAAGCGCTGGCCTACTATGGAAAGGCCCTCGCCCTGCGGC
>JBMFPD010000478.1:0-951 GCA_049969295.1 Anaerolineae bacterium
GCCGCGAGGGTGAACCTCACCCTACCCCCGCCACCTTCGGCGGCACCCCCTTTCCTCCCCGATGCGGGGAGGAAAGGGGGGTGAGGGGATGGGAGAGGTCGGTCTTCCCGCGTCCCCGACTCACCCACACAAGATGCAACCGCAACCGGGGGCCGCCGCGTTTCCGCGAAGGGGCAAGGTGTGCTACAATAGTATGGCTGCCTATGAGAGGGAGAGAGGACATCTCCGTGGGTGTGATTGACGCGCTGTCGGCAGGATTTGCCCTGGTGGCCCGCCGCGCCTGGCTCATGGCCATCCCCATCCTGGTGGACCTGTTCCTGTGGCTGGGGGTGCGCCTCTCGCTGGAGCCGCTGGTGCGCGGGGCTTTGGCCGCGGCCGCGAGCCTTCCGGGGACAGGGAGTGGGAACCTCCTGCCAGAGGAGGTGAAGACCGCCCTCTTGCAGTGGGCTGCCCAGAGCAACCTCTTCGTCCTGCTGCGGCCCCCGGGCTTCCTGGTGCAGGGAGCCTCGGCCGGCTGGCTCGTGCCTGCAGCGGCCCAGGTGGCCCCTCCCGCGGCCCTTCCGGGGTTCCAGCCACCGGTCCTGCCCATCGCCAGCCTGGGGACGGCCCTGGCGGCAGGGGCCGGAGTTTTCCTGGCCGGCCTGTTCCTGGCCGCCCTGTACCTGTGCTGGGTGGCCCAGGCCCTCCTCCAGGACGAGGGCGCGCCGGGCTGGCCGCCCCTCCGGCATGTGGGGCAGACCTGGGCCCGGTTTGCCGCCTACACTCTGGCCCTGAGCCTGGCCCTGGGGATGTTGATGTTCCCTCTCCTGGCCCTGGCAGCTCTAGCCCTCGCCAGCGGCCAGGCCTTCCTGGTCTGGATGGCGAACCTGTCGTCCCTGGCCTTCCTGTGGCTCTGGATCTGGGTGGTCCTCTACCTCTTCTTCGCCGTGGACGCCATGGTGTTGAACCGGG
>JBMFPD010000479.1:0-875 GCA_049969295.1 Anaerolineae bacterium
ACCCAGGGCTGACTCATTCTTCGTAGAACCCTGACAGCCTTCTGGCGCGGCAGACCGTAGGGCACGCCAGGAGGCGTGCCCTCTGCGCCGGGAAGAGCGGTGATAGCCTTCCCTTGTAAAAACGAGACAGCCCTGCCGCGCGCCCCTCCCGATTTGACCACGAGGGCTGCCTTTGCTAAAATGATTGTGACACTTGCCCCCATCGTCTAGTGGACTAGGACACGGCCCTTTCAAGGCCGCGACCGGGATTCGAATTCCCGTGGGGGCACACGGGGAAGCCCCAGCCGCTCAACAGGACGGCCGGGGCTTTCTTGTTGCGCCCCGTCTGGCCCGCCCCCGAAGCCGTGCCTGGCGCGCCGCGCCAGTTGACATCCCCCACACTCGGTGTATAATATCAATAGTTCATAGGTAATATAACTTTTTGTTTGAGTTCGGACGCATCCGGGGGCGTGATATGGAACAACGTCTCATTTACCTAGATCATGCCGCCACCTCCTGGCCCAAACCGCCCCAGGTGAAGGAAGCGATGGCCGCCTTCCTGGACCAGGTGGGGGCCAACCCAGGGCGTTCCGGGCACCGCCTCTCCGTGGCCGCAGCGCGCATCGTTTACGAGGCACGAGAGGCCTTGGCGGACCTCTTCCATGCCCCCGACCCCCTGCGGATCGCCTTCGGCCTGAACGCCACGGATGCCCTCAATCTGGCCCTGCACGGCCTCCTGCGGCCAGGCGACCACGTGGTCACCAGCAGCATGGAACACAATTCCGTCATGCGCCCCCTGCGCGCCCTGGAGCGCCAGGGCGTGGAGGTCACCGTGGTCCCGTGCTCCCCCCAGGGCTTCCTGGACCCCAGGGATGTGGAGCAAGCCCTCCGGCCCC
>JBMFPD010000480.1:0-872 GCA_049969295.1 Anaerolineae bacterium
GCCGAGGGCCTCCCGGCGGGCCGGGTCCCTCAGGAGCGACACCACGGCCGCAGCGAATGTCTCTGCATCATCGGCGAGGAGCAGTTCCCGGCCGTCCCGCACCTCATATCCCTCCGCCCCCAGGCGGGTGGCGACGACCGCCCGCGCCATCGCCATCGCCTCCAGAAGTTTCAGCCGTGTGCCTCCGCCGATGCGCAGCGGGGCAACGTAGACCGCCGCCCCGGCGATGTAGGGTCGGGTATCCTCCACGGAGCCGGTCAGCGTGATGACAGGGTCTTTCCGCAAAGCCGCCAGTCGGGGATGGGGACGCTGTCCCACCACCCAGAACCGAACATCCGGCACCCGCTCCCGGACGCGGGGCAGGACCTCCTCGGCAAACCAGAGCACGGCGTCCACATTGGGGCGGAAGTCCATCTTGCCGGTGAAGACCAGGGCATTCTCCGCCATACCGGGGGCTGGGGGAATCTGCGGGTCGTAGGCAGAGACGTCCACCCCATTGGGAACAACCGTCAGCCTCAGGCCCGGCACCAGGGCACGCAGTGCCAGCGCGTCCGCTTCCGAAACGGCGATCACCCCATCGGCGCGGCGGCAGATTTCGGCCTCATATCGCCGGAGCCTCCTCCACTGGGCCAGCGAATAGAGGGCGCCGTGCCAGCGAGCGGGATGGCGCAGGTCGGTCAGGAAGGCCCGTTTCTGGAGGAGAAACTCGCAGTTGAAATCGTCAAAGATGATCAGTGAGCGCGGGCGGGCCCGCTCCAGAACGCCCAGGAAAGGGGCCATCTCAATCCCCTCTATGTGGACAGCGTCAAAGGGCTGAACAGCCAGCCGTTCGGCCAGGCGCTGACGAAAGAGGGGGCTTTCCAACCGGAGAG
>JBMFPD010000481.1:0-743 GCA_049969295.1 Anaerolineae bacterium
CGCAGGCGCGGCCGGTAGGCTGGGTCAGGCCACTCCCGGGAGGCAAAGTCGTACTGCACCGACACCCTCCCCGAAGCCTTCACAATGAGACCGTGGTTGGCCTGCCCCTGAACCCACCCCTGCACCATCGCCGTCACGTCAAAGGCGTACCACCGCCCAGACGCATCCATCACCTGCGTGGCCGTCGCCGTCTGCACCCGGTCCCCAAGACCGTTGCACCCAGCCCCTTGCCAGGCCACAGACCCCGTGGCCTGGTTCCACGTCACCGCCCTTTCCTCCCACCCCCGCAACACCTGGTACGTGGAGGCCGTCAACGCATGGACATTGGACTGCCTCTGCACCCACAACTCCACCGTGGCCGAGAGCACCTGTACCCCCACAGGCAGCGGCGAAAGGTCAAACTGGAACAGCGCCGCCGAAACATCCTCCGGCCGGATGCCCAGGAGCGAGTTCGCCCCAAAGTTGGAGCTCGGGTACCAGACGCTGATGTAGGCATCCTTCACCACCGGCAGGACCACCTCCTGCGGCTGGCCCGCCGGAACCGTGGCCGTCCACGTGGGCGTGGCCGTGGCCGCCGGAGCCGTGGCCGTGCGGGTGGGCGTGGCCGTCGGCGTCGGCGTCCACGTCGGAGTGGCCGTGGGCACACCGCCCCCCACGTACCGCACCCGCAGGCGCGGCCGGTAGGCTGGGTCAGGCCACTCCCGGGAGGCAAAGTCGTACTGCACCGACACCCTCCCCGAAGC
>JBMFPD010000482.1:0-740 GCA_049969295.1 Anaerolineae bacterium
GTACGAGCAACCCGAGGTGGATTGCCACCTCCACACCACGGCGTCGGACGGCGCGTGGAGCCCCAGGCAGGTGGTGGAGGAGGCGCACCGGCGCGGCCTGCGCGTGGTCGCTATCACCGACCACGACCGGGTCTCCGGCGTGCCGGAAGCGCTGGAGGCTGGCGCGTGCCTCGGGGTCACCGTCGTCCCGGCCGTGGAACTGGACGTGGTGGACCCGGAGGCAGGCGTCTCCGCGGAGATCCTGGGGTACGACCTGGACCGTGCTCCCCTGGGCCTGGAGCGGATGGATGCCCTGTGCCGCTGGATCGCCCAGCAACGGGTGGCGCGGATGGGGCGCTTGCTGGCGCGGGTGGGGGAGGCCCTCGCCACGGGGGAAGCCTCGGCCCTGGGCGACGAGGAGACGGGCCTCAAATGGCGGGCCGGGAGGCAGCCCCTCTCTCTCCAGGCCCTCCTTTCGGACAAACTGGGGCGTCCAGTAGCCGCGGAGGACGTTCCGTCCCTCCTGGAGCAGGTGAGCCTGATGCTCCCGGACCTGTGCCGCTTCCTTGTCCACGCCGGGTACGTGGACCCCCCTTCCGCCACAGCCACGGCTGTGAAGGAGGCCTTTTTCGCCCCTGGAAAGCCCTTCCATGTGGATTACCCCCGCCTCTCCCCTCGTGAGGCCATCGGGGCCATCCACGCCTGCGGGGGGCGGGCAGTGCTGGCGCATCCGGGGTGCGTGCGCGGGGTAGCCCTGCCCT
>JBMFPD010000483.1:0-685 GCA_049969295.1 Anaerolineae bacterium
GCGATCGAAAGTAGTCCACGCGCGGCGGCACAGCCACGCGTATGCCGCCTTCGGGCAACGGCTCCCAGTGCAGCGGCAGATGATCCCAGGTCAACTGTCGTTCGGCGAGGGTGTCGGGCGTCATGTCTCGTAGCAGGTTCATAATGGGAATCTCCTTTAGGTCGCATTATACTTCACCTCGCGGTGGTCTCCAAGCCTGGGCCTTTTTTCGACGGCTTGCTTGCAGCAGAACGCGCCCCGTCAAATTTGACGAAGCGACCGAGGTATGGTAAAAATAGTTTTGTCGAACGGCGCACAATGGCGTGTGTCAGGGAGACAAAAGGGGACGTAGTGTAGTGGTAAACATGCCGGCCTGTCAAGCCGGAGATCGCGGGTTCGAACCCCGTCGTCCCCGCTGCCGGTATTTCCGAGCGGACACGTTCGCCCGTGTTCCGTGTGCAGAACCCGCACAGGAGGGCCACCCCATGGGCCGCCATGGCTTTGGGGTGGCCCTCGGCTTTTTAATGCGCTGCCGGGTCGGCGCCGCTGATCGAGTCTCTCATCCTGCGGATGTGGGCGCAGGTGGTGGGAGGTTTGCGGCCTGAGGAGGGGCGGCGGCCGGTGGAGGGGGTGATCGGCCGGCCGCTGAGCGCGGCCGAATGGGAGCAAGTGGCGAAGATCGGCGACCGGGTGGGCTGGCCGTGGC
>JBMFPD010000484.1:0-636 GCA_049969295.1 Anaerolineae bacterium
GGGGTGCTCCTGAAACTGGGGGCCTTCGGTTTCCTGCCGCTGGTGCTCCCCCTCTTCCCGGAGCAGTCGGTGCAGTACGCGGGGGTGCTGGCGCTGCTGGGACTGGCGGCGGCGGTGGTCGGTAGCCTCTCCGCCCTGGCTCAGGACGACTTCAAGCGGCTGGTGGCCTACTCCTCGGTGGGGCATATGGGCTTTGTGGTGCTGGGGGTCGCGGTGGCGGCGAAGGCGCTGGGCGGGGGGGTGAACGCGCTGGACGCGGCGCTGGCGGCCAACGGCGCGGTCCTGCAGATGTTCAACCACGGCATCACCGCGGCGGCGATGTTTGCCCTCGTCGGGGTGGTCTACGAGCGGGCGCATACCCGTAACCTGAAGGACTTCGGTGGGCTGGGGGTGGTGGTGCCGGCCTACGGCGGCATCCTGCTCTTCTGCACCCTGGCCTCGCTGGGGCTGCCGGGGCTGAACGGTTTCGTCAGCGAGTTCATGGTCTTCCGGGGCGCCTGGGCGGTCTTCCCGGCCATCACGGCAGCGACGACCATTGGGCTGGTGCTGGTGGCGGCCTACCTGCTCTGGACCATCCAGAAGGTCCTTCTGGGGCCGCTGAACCCGCGCTGGGAGAACATGCCGGAGATCAACGCC
>JBMFPD010000485.1:0-599 GCA_049969295.1 Anaerolineae bacterium
CCTGCAGAGCGCCAGGGAGCTGAACGCCACCTTGCACCAGAGCTTCCGTGAACACCAGATCTTCCGCATCGACCACTACATGGCCAAGGAAACCGTGCAGAATATCCTCATCTGCCGCTTTGCCAACGCAATCTTCGAGCCCCTCTGGAACCGCAACTACATTGATCGGGTGGGCCTCATGGCCGCCGAAAAGCTCGGCGTGGAGCACCGGGCGGGATTCTATGAGCAGGCCGGGGTGCTCCGGGACATGTTCCAGAACCACATGATGCAGCTTCTGGCCCTCATCGCCATGGAACCTCCCTCCCGTTTCGAAGCTGAACGGGTGCGGGATGAAAAGGTGAAGAGTTTTCGCGCCCTAAAACCGCTCACCCCTCCGTATGGGGCAACCGACCTGGTCTTAGGGCAGTACCAGGCAGGAGAAATTGACGGGGTGCCGGTGCCCGCCTACCGGCAAGAGCCCGGGGTCAGGCCGGATTCCCTCACCCCCACCTTTGCGGCCATGCGGGTCTTCATTGACAACTGGCGCTGGCGGGGCGTGCCTTTTATCCTGGCCTCGGGCAAGCGCCTGCCCCAGAAGCTCACCCAGCTCATCATCCACT
>JBMFPD010000486.1:0-583 GCA_049969295.1 Anaerolineae bacterium
GGTGCGGCGGGGTCGGCCAGCCAAGTACGTGGTGGTGGACCGCGTGACGGGGGGAGAAGCGCGGATCCTGGCAGACTCTATCTCCCGCCGGCTCAACTACGAGGTGGACCTCCTGCAGGATGTGTCCGATGCGAAGGCGGAGGTCGTGGCCAAGGGGAGAGGGCTCAAAGTGAACTTGAAAGTCCTCATGAGCCCGGACACCGATATCCCCATGAAGACCGAAGAGGTCATTGAGACGGTCCGACGGGTCATTGAGGAGCAGATGGGGCTCAGGCTGGCGGGCAAGCCCAAGGAAGCCATCACGGTGACCATCCATCACCCTAAGCGGATGGCCCCGGTCCAGGCCCCCGTGCCCACCGTGGCCTCGCCCGTCCTCCCCAGGGAGGCCGAGGCCGTCCCCTGGGCGGAGGCCCCCAGCGCGCCTCCACCATCGGAAGAAGCCGCGCCGCCTGCCCCGCCCGAAGAAAGTCCAGGGGGATGGTCGCAGACGCTCTAGTGCTTGACCACAGAGGATTCTGATGATACGCTCTTCTGAGCACCCCTCCCCCAGCCCCCTCTCCGCACGCGGGGAGGGGGCCCAGGG
>JBMFPD010000487.1:0-576 GCA_049969295.1 Anaerolineae bacterium
CTGAAAGCACCCAAGGGGGGCCAGGCGATGACCCACGAGAGTTTGTTTCACCCACCACGATCCGCTAGAGGATACTGAAAGAGGTCAGCGTCATGGGGGACGGTCAGGCGGTAGCGGGTTTCACCCACCACGATCCGCTAGAGGATACTGAAAGGGACCGGGGACAGGGCCGTCCGCACGGACCATCGCGGTTTCACCCACCACGATCCGCTAGAGGATACTGAAAGTCAACATCCGTCCTCTGGACCGCCCCCACGTAGGGCTGTTTCACCCACCACGATCCGCTAGAGGATACTGAAAGTGATGTCGGCGTAATCGAACGAGATGGTGGGGGCCATAAGTTTCACCCACCACGATCCGCTAGAGGATACTGAAAGCCAGACCCTGGCCCCCATCCGTGGGAAGTGCCTGGCGTTTCACCCACCACGATCCGCTAGAGGATACTGAAAGCAACGAGACTGCAACGAGGACGTAACGAGGTTGCAGTTTCACCCACCACGATCCGCTAGAGGATACTGAAAGATCTGGGCATCAACCGCTCGACGGCCATCCGACTGTGTTTCACCCACCACGATC
>JBMFPD010000488.1:0-572 GCA_049969295.1 Anaerolineae bacterium
GCGCCCAGGAGGAATGGACGAGCCAGCCGCCTCAGGCGCTGGTGTGTGCGACATCGCCGGCGCTCCACGGTGCCGGCCTGGCGCTGATGCGCCGACTGCGCCAGGAGGGCCTGCGCGTGGAGCTGGACCTGCGGAACCGCTCCCCGCGCGCCAACCTGGATTACGCGCTGAAACGGGGCACTGCCCACCTTATTATCGTGGACGGCACGCCGGCCGCCCCTCAGTATCATCTGGCCCACGTGAGCGCCCCGAAGCAGTCCATCCCTATGACGGATATGCAGGAGCTGGCGGCGGCACTGCGGCGCGCCGGCCCACCCAGCGGCGCGAAGGAGGGTTCCTATGGCTAGAGGGACAGCGGAGACAGTGCGGCTGGCTCTGCCCAGCAAGGGGCAGTTGGAGGAGCCGACGCTGGCGTTCCTGGAGCACTGCGGCATGCGCGTTTCTAAGACCAATCCGCGCCAGTACCTGGCGCGTATGCCGGCCTTCCCCCAGGTAGAAGTGCTCTTCCAGCGGCCGGCGGACATCTTCGCCAAGGTGCGCGACGGCGACGTCTGCCTGGGCATCACCGGCTT
>JBMFPD010000489.1:0-552 GCA_049969295.1 Anaerolineae bacterium
ATAACCGCCGGACCGCGGAGGCTATCGCCCGGCGGGTGGGCATAGACGAAGTGCGGGCCGAGGTCCTCCCTGAAGGCAAAGTGGCGGAGGTCCGCCGCCTGCAGGAGCAGTACGGTCGGGTAGCCTTTGTGGGCGACGGCATCAACGACGCTCCCGCTCTCAAGGGAGCGGACGTGGGTATCGCCATCGGGACGGGCACCGACATCGCCATTGAGGCCGGGGACGTGACCCTGGTGCGCGGGGAACTTTCGGGCGTCGTGGAGGCGATCCACCTTAGCCGGGCCACCTTCCGCAAAATCCGCCAGAACCTTTTCTGGGCCTTTTTTTACAACACCCTAGGCATCCCCGTGGCCGCCGGCATCCTTTACCCTTTCTGGGGGATCCTGCTCAATCCTATCCTGGCCTCGGCGGCCATGGCCTTCAGCTCCGTCTCGGTGGTCAGTAATTCACTGCGGCTTCGCAGGTTCAAACCTTAGCCGCAAAAGGCAGCAGGGGAAGGATGGGTAGTTTCGGTGGGTGAAAGAAAGAAGAGGATCCTTCCTTCCTCAATCC
>JBMFPD010000490.1:0-529 GCA_049969295.1 Anaerolineae bacterium
CCCGGATGGGGAGGGAAGCCCCGAGGAGCTCCGGGAGGGTTTCCCCGAAGTCCCCGTCCGAGGGGCGCACCTCGGGGAGAAGGGAAGGGGGGATCCCCAAGGCCCCAAGGAGCTCCGGGTCCCAAGCCAGGGCGTGGAGGTTGAAGAGGAGGGTCCGGCTCGCGTTGGTGGGGTCGGTGGCGTGGACCCTGCCCCCGGTGAGCTTCCAGATGAGCCAGGTGTCCACGGTGCCGAAGAGGACCTCCTCCCGCTCGGCCTTCTCCCTTAAGCCCGGCACGTTCTCCAGGAGCCACAAGAGCTTCGTCCCCGAGAAATAGGGGTCAAGGAGGAGCCCGGTCCGTTCCCGGAAGAGGGGCTGCAGGCCCTTCTCCCGCAAGGCCTCGCAAAGGGGCGCCGTCCTCCGGTCCTGCCAGACGATGGCGTTATGGAGGGGCTCCCCGGTTTTCCGGTCCCAAAGGAGGGTGGTCTCCCGCTGGTTGGTGATCCCCAGGGCCAACACTTCCCGGGCCTCCACCCCAGCCCTCCTAAG
>JBMFPD010000491.1:0-529 GCA_049969295.1 Anaerolineae bacterium
GTCGCCTCCGACCTGTGTATGGCTGCGTTGTCCAGGACCATCACTATGGGGCCGGCCGGGTTCGCATCCCTCGCGGCCTCCATGAGGGACATGAAATCGATGGATCTGGCCGTGGCGGAGGCCATCGCCACATCCCTCCCGTTGGGGGCCATGAAGCCGAACAGGTTGATCCTGCGGATCCCCTCCTTCCCCTTCGACCTGTATCTCACAGTCATGGTGTTCACGACCCTCCTCCTCCACGGCTCCACGAGCATCGCGGTCTCGTCGACGAACCCTATGATGGGATATGAGGCGGGCACCGGATCCGCGCCCGCGGCGACGCCTGCGCCCGCGGCGGCCAGCGCATCGCCTATTCTTTTTTTAAAATGGCCCCCGCGTCGGGGGGCCTGCCCTCCTCCCCGCGGCGCGGCTTCCCGTACCTGACCTTCAACTTCCTCCTCAGGACCCTCCACACGCCGTCGTATGTGTAGTGCACTCCCCTCGTGTCCCTGACGTAGAACGCGACGTCCTTCAGCGTGTACCCCCTGTC
>JBMFPD010000492.1:0-522 GCA_049969295.1 Anaerolineae bacterium
AGCCACATCATGACGATCTGCTCCCGGTTGTCCATGCCCTTGGTGTAGGCGAGCACCGGCAGGTTGACCAGGATGGCGTCGCTGCGGTGGTCCCACTCCGGGTAGTAGGGGTGCTGGTAAAAGCTGCACATCAGGATACGCTCGTCGCCGGCGACGATATCCTCCGTGCCGTTGCCGTGGTGCACGTCAAAGTCCACGATGGCCACGCGCTGCACGCCCAGCCGCTGCAGCGCGTACTTGGCCGCCACCGCCACGTTGTTGAAAAAACAAAATCCCATGGCCCGGTTGCGGCAGGCGTGGTGGCCGGGCGGCCGCACGGCGCAAAAGGCGTTGGCCAGCTCGCCGGCCACCACGGCCTCGGTGGCGTCGATGGCCGCGCCGGCCGCCGCCAGCGCCGCCTCCCAGGTGTGGGCGTTGAGCGCGGTGTCCGGGTCCACCGCCACCCGCGGCGGCCCGCCGGCCGCGATCGCGTCTTGCAGCTCGTCGCTCAGGCCGCGGATAGCGGCAATGTGCAGCCGGTCG
>JBMFPD010000493.1:0-518 GCA_049969295.1 Anaerolineae bacterium
CCAGAATACTGGAGCCGTTAGGTTCGCCCAGGACGGCCAGCGTCACGTAGGTCGCCGGGAGGTGGCGGAGGGCCCAGTTCAGGGAGGAGTGGCCCGTGATCTGCGGCCCCAGCGCCAGCAGGAGCAGCCAGAGCCAGTGGACTGGTGGGTATCCTCCCAGCGGGACGCGCGCCAGCGCGGCGACGGCCATCAGGACGACGGCGGCGGTGGAGTAGACGGGAAAGACGTAGGCCAGCAGGGAGAGGCGGGCCCGCAGCCGTCGCCCGATGAGGAAGTAGCCGGCCACGGAGAGCGCGCCCGCCAGCGCCAGCAGGTCTCCGGTCAGCCGGTGGGTGCCCTGCCCCCAATCGTCCATGCCGATGATGACGGAGCCGACGGTGGCCACGGCCAGCCCGACTACCAGCGGGCGGCTCAGCCGTTCCCGCAGAATCAGGAACGACCCCAGGCCCACGAAGAGCGGGCTGGTGCTGACCAGGACCACCGAAGCGGCAACGGAGGTGTAGGCCAGGGAGGAAATC
>JBMFPD010000494.1:0-517 GCA_049969295.1 Anaerolineae bacterium
GGGTGAAACTTCATTCTTCCTTATATATGTCCCCTAGCGACCGTGGTCTTTCAGTATCCTCTAGCGGATCGTGGTGGGTGAAACCGAAGCCCCGGTCACGCCTTATCCCTCCGGCGTTCCCCCTTTCAGTATCCTCTAGCGGATCGTGGTGGGTGAAACCCACCACACCAACAGGCCGCGCCCGCCAACACGAAGCCTTTCAGTATCCTCTAGCGGATCGTGGTGGGTGAAACAGTTCCGTGCTGCCTTGAACCGAGGTATCATCACAAACTTTCAGTATCCTCTAGCGGATCGTGGTGGGTGAAACGGAAATGGAACTCGGACGCATGGTTCGGGTGATAAACCTTTCAGTATCCTCTAGCGGATCGTGGTGGGTGAAACACCAGACGCGAGCCGTGCAGGTCGGCCACTTCCGTCCTTTCAGTATCCTCTAGCGGATCGTGGTGGGTGAAACCGCATCCAGGACGTGCACCACCTCGTTCGGAAATTGCTTTCAGTATCCTCTAGCGGATCGTGG
>JBMFPD010000495.1:0-516 GCA_049969295.1 Anaerolineae bacterium
CCCCTAACGTGCCCTTCACCATCGGCTACGCCGGGCGGCTGGTGGAGCAGAAGGGCCTGCGCGTCCTCGTCGAGGCCCTGGCTGGGCTGGGTGGAGAGTGGCGACTGATGCTCTGTGGAACCGGCCCGCTCAAGGCTGAGCTTCAGGCGCAGCTGAGGAGCCTCGGCCTGGCTGGGAGGGTGCGCTTTCAAGATCACGTTCCCTCGGAGGAGATGTCCCGCTATTTGCGCGAGATGGATGTGTTAGTTTTGCCCTCCTTGACCCGCCCCAACTGGAAGGAGCAGTTCGGGCGGGTGTTAATTGAGGCCATGGCTTGTGGCGTGCCGGTCATCGGCTCCGATTCGGGGGAGATCCCTCATGTGATCGGCGACGCAGGGCTGATCTTCCCTGAAGGGGATGCGCGGGCGCTGCGCAGCTTATTGGCCAGGCTACAGGAGGAACCGGCCCTGCGCCGGGAGCTGGCGGCCAAGGGGCGGGCGCGGGTTTTAGCCCATTACACGCAAACGAGGATCGCCA
>JBMFPD010000496.1:0-508 GCA_049969295.1 Anaerolineae bacterium
CGGCCAGAAGGAAGAGGGAGGCCGCAACTGAAGAGAGGCCGAAAGCGGTCAGCACGGCCCAATTCGCTACCGCCCCCAGCCCCCAGGTGAGCGCGGTCCACAGGAGCGTCTGACCGGAGACACCTGGGCGCCGGAGCCCCTCCAGGCCGTTGGCCAAGCGGCGCAGGAGAGGGAGAAGGGTCCGGTCCCATCCGGCGGGGAAGCGGGCCAGCAAACGTCCGGCCCAGTGAAAGAGCGTCTCCTGCCAGTGCAGACCGGCCCAGAGAGCCCCCCCGCCGACGGCCAGGGCCAGGGCGGCTCCCTCGGTGGAGCGGGCGAACCAGTCGGGAAGCGGGAGCCAGACCAGAAGGACGACCCCGCAGGCCAGGAGGGCCAGAAGGTCCCAGACTTTCTCCACCGCGATGCTGCCCAGCGCTTCCGGGAAGCCCGTCTCTTTCTCCGGGGCGATCCAGGCGGCCCGCGCCACATCGCCGCTGCGCATCGGGAGGGCCAGGTTGACGACCTGGCC
>JBMFPD010000497.1:0-504 GCA_049969295.1 Anaerolineae bacterium
GGGCCAGGACAAGGGCATAATCCCGCAGGCCCTTTGGCGTCTTGCGGTCGCAAGCCTCAAGCAACCGGTGCACCTCTTCGGGGGAGAAGGGGGGCGGTATGCGTTTCTCCAGGCGAGGCATGGGGACGCGGCGCATGGGGTTCTCTTCTAGGTCGCCCTCTTCCACCAGCCAGCGCAGGAAGGTCTTGAGGCAGCGGGCATGCAGGTGCTGGGTGGTGTCCTTGAGGCCGCGGCGCTGCAGAGCCACCAGGAAGGTGCGGATGTGGTGGGGGGAGAGTTCCCGCGGGTCCCTCACGCCCTGGGCCTCCAGGTGCTCCAGGAAGTTCCCCAGGGCGTAGCGGTAGGCTTCCAGGGTTTTGGGGGTGCACCGCATGGCCTCGCGGGAAAGCAGGAAGGCGTCCAGGGCCATGCGGAACGGGGACGGTTGGGGGACGGGTTTGAGCAGAGTAAGGTGCTCAGGGGACATAGACAAGGCCTCCCTTCGTCTTGCACCACTAGATGTAG
>JBMFPD010000498.1:0-500 GCA_049969295.1 Anaerolineae bacterium
GAGGCCCGCATTCCCTCTTACAAAGTGGCGGCCTGCACGCTGGAGCGGGTTGCTCCACCCGCAGAGGAGGGATGAGCGATGGGTCGGGAAATCCTGCTCCGTCCGGAACGGTGCATTCTCTGCTACGCCTGCGAGGTGGCCTGCGCGCGGGAGCACGGCGGTCAGGGGAACATCTGGGTGGTCTTCGCAGACGGAGGGGGGGTCCCTCTCCTCTGCCGCCACTGCGAGCGTGCGCCCTGCATCACGGTCTGCCGTACCGGGGCGCTGGTGCGGGAGGGGAACGAGGTGCGGCTCCTGCCGGAGCGGTGCACCGGCTGCGAACTTTGCCTCTGGGCCTGCCCCTTCGGGGCGGTGGGGCTGGACCTGGAAGGGAAGCGGGCCTCCAAGTGTGACCGCTGCGCGCATCGGGAGGAGCCGGCCTGCACGCTGACCTGCCCCAGCGGCGCGCTGACCTACCGTTGCGTGGCCGACTTCGCCGCCTGGCGGCGAGCGGCGGCAGG